>CAYNBL010000108.1:0-7665 GCA_964395205.1 uncultured bacterium
GCTTCATGCAACACCCTCTTTAGTGTTGCACTTTCATTTTGCTAATAACCAGTAATCAGTAATCGGTAATCGGAAAATATTTTCGGTAATGTAGGGGCTCAATATTTTGAGCCCTTTTTATATATGCGTAATTTAATGTAATAGAGTTTTAGGATGAAGAAGAAACGATAAACGATGAATGATAAGAGATAAGAGAAATATTTTCATTGAATTCTTATTTAGCACTCAGAAAATATTCAATTGTCCTTTATCAATTGTCAATTGATTGTAAGGTTTTGAACCTTGAAATATGAATGGTCACACCAACAGCAATGGAGAACAATAAAATGCGTACTATGATGGAATGTGTAAAAAAGATGGCCGTAGAAGTGAGTGTTAGCCAAAGCATAGTTAGAATATAGATCTTGTATTTTAATGCCAGGCCTTTTTTATCACTGTAGTTACGCAGGATCTTGCCAAAAAATCGGTTGCCGTAGAGCCGGTCATGGAATTTTTGTGAGCTACGTGCAAAACAAGCAGCAGCAAGAATGATAAAAGGTGTAGTTGGGAGAACGGGAAGAATGATCCCGATGATTCCGATAATTAGGAAAATTAGCCCCAATACGATAAGGACAATACGGAGGACGGGGTTGCTTGAGATCCGGGTCTTACCTGTGTTGTTATGTTGCCGATATGGTTTCATGGGATTTTATTTGTAGAGACACGCTATAGCATGTCTCTACGGTAATACATTAAATATGTCGCGTCACGCCATGGCGTGACATTGCAGTATTCAAATGATATTATCTTTCGTTAACACAATTTCAGAAATTGTATTATGCCGATCTTTTTTGCTTTCGATTTTTACCTCAATGTAATGGGGGGTCAGACCGTAGAGGAATTCCTCTTCGTGGCGTTCCCAAAGAACGGATTGAGTTGTGCCGATTAATTTCTTGGCATAGTTGCTGCGCAGATTCCGATCTGTATCATCCAGAATATTTGCACGGGCTTTTTTGCCCATTTCCGGGACCTGACCTTTCATGGTGGCGGCAGGTGTTCCCTTTCGTTGCGAATAACGGAACACATGTAAATAGGAAAAAGCAATGTTCTTGATATAATCGAGTGTTTCGCAAAAGAGCGCATCATTTTCACCGGGGAAGCCGACGATCACATCGGTTCCGATGGACGCCAAAGGCATATGCTTACGAATGGTTTCGACTTTTTTTGTAAAATCAGCCGTCAGGTATTTTCGGTTCATCGCTTTAAGAATTGTATCGGAACCGGATTGCAGAGACAGATGAAAATGTGGCATGACCTTTTTAGAGGTGCCGATATGTTCGATAAGCGCATCGCTAAGCGTGTTCATCTCAATTGATGAAACGCGGATGCGTTTCAGTCCTTTGATGGCCTCAAGTGCCTTTACAACATCGATCAGGTGACGATCCTGATCCTCATAGGCACCTATATCGATCCCGGTCAGGACGATTTCTTTAAAACCCTTATTGGCAAGATTTCGTGCTTCTTCTATTGTGTTATCAAAATCACGACTTACGGAGTTACCGCGGGCATAGGGTATAATACAATAAGTGCAAAAATTATTACATCCTTCCTGTATCTTCAGAAAAGCGCGAGTGCGATCGGGCGCAGCAATAAAAGCAGAGCTTAACCGCTCATGATTATCGACCGGTGAAATACGGACCAGTTGCTCTTTACTGTTCTTGAAATCTTCAATTGCCGAAAAAAGATCAAATTTATCACGAGTACCCAGCACAATGTCAACTCCCTTGATCTCAGGAGATGTATCGGGATTAACCTGTGGAAAACATCCGGCAAGAACAAGAATGCCATCCGGAGATAAGCGTTTTGCCTGGTACAGTGCTTGTCGGGTTTTACGATCGGCCCGATTTGTCAGTGTACAGGAATTTACGATCTGGACATCCGCGGGTTCTTCAAAATCGACGGGCGTATAACCTTGCTCAATAGCTGCATGATGAAGAGCGGCTGTTTCGGCCTGGTTAAGCTTACAGCCAAGTGTGTAAAAAGAAATGCGAGGAGATTTATTCATAATTTATTTTTTTGGTAGCCAGATCTTGACTTCCATATTCCGGTTTCCCCAATCAAGGGCTTTGTTATGACTTTTAAAGAATATATCGATGTGTTTCCCCTGAATGGCTGAACCGCGGTCTTTAACTACACCGTAGCCGTAACCCTCGATATACATGATCGTGCCCATTGGGAAAATTTTAGTATCCGCAGCAATAGTACCCTTTTCTGCCCAGCTGCCATCAGCAGTCAATCCAACAATTTTATGTTCACCTTTGTGTGGACCATAAGAGTAAACCTTTTGACCCAACCAGTTTCGTTCCCAACCGCAGCATTTTCCACAGGCACAATAAGCCGTGACTTGCAGCTTTTCGGTTTGATAGGATCGAAAAACGGGAGGTCTTAATTGATATTGGAAAATGGAACACCCGTTCGTAAACGGGATCATCAGGATCATAATGATCCAAAGATAAACCTTCAGTAATTTAATACGTTTGGAATTATTCGTGTTCATGTTTGTTTTCGTGCTCTTCTTCTTTTTTCAGTATTGATTCCAGTTCCAGGGGATGCGTGATCTTGCCGGTCATGGCCGCCGAGAAGCAACTCAATGCATTGGCCACCATACCTCCTGAATGCAATATCTGCGCG
Source organism: uncultured bacterium (assembly GCA_964395205.1). Classification (GTDB taxonomy): domain Bacteria; phylum Fidelibacterota; class Fidelibacteria; order Fidelibacterales; family Fidelibacteraceae; genus M50B103. The sequence goes on from CAYNBL010000108.1 coordinate 2,671, forward strand.
GATGTTCCCAAACGTAAACCTTTGGTATCGGGGCGACTGACAAGCAATTCAAGAAAAGATGAAGGCAGAAGATCAAAACCGATCTCTGTTAAAATACCTGCAACACCCATGTCAAGCAGATCTCCATTCACCAATTGCGAACCCGGCATGATACATGCTATCACAGAATCTGCCAGAGGTGTATAACGAATGAGTTTTAGTCCGGCTTCAATATCGGCATAGCGACAGGAAGTATCACCGCCAATAAATATATACACTGTTTCTTGACCATCTTTTTCTATTAAGGGCTCTATCTTAATTTCATTTTTTTCTTTCCATGCCAGCATGGGATGGATCTTTTGAATATCGATGGTAATGACCTCATCGTCATCTTTGAGGTCAGGGAAATAATAATGACCTTCGCCCTCTGCACGGTCCTGTAAAAATGCAATAACGTTTTCATCTACCTGAAAGAGCAAATGTTCATACCCCAGATCAGCCAAAATGCGTGCCAGATTGAAACGTTCATGTAGGGGGAGGGCATTCAGTCCTTCACCATGTATTTCCAGCATGAGTTGTTTATCTTCCGGTTTCAAATAATATTTAATGAGATAGAGAGCAATATCAAGACCGCCGATCCATTCACCGGGTGACCCTTGAAGAACGATATTTCGCACTTTGGGAGCCATTAATTCCAGACTTCCGCTATTCATTACTCCAAGCATTTCTTCTTGATTAAGCACGGCAACGCCGATTCCCAAAACGGCCAATTCGAGAAGATTTTTATCTGTTGTTGCCAAAAGACTGCCGGGAAGCGCCAGTCCGTCTTCCGCCGCAACCAATGCCGCCATACCGGTACGGCCCGAAGGATAATATTCCACACCCTTTGATTTCAGGGTCAGGATGTTTTTCATGTCTACCATATTATCAATGGGAAGACGATTATTGATGATCAAAGAAGGGAGCTTTGCTGAAGTTAGATATTTTGCAAGATATTTTACATCTTTGGTGTTCAGAATAGCTTGATCAACCTTGGTTTTTGCATTTTCAAGCAGTTGATGTATCATGGTCATATAATAGGCTCCGTGATAAAAATATTCAGATAACGACGATTTTTTAGCATGTAACCCCAGTCCGAAACAATTACCCGATGCTTGAAATACTGCAGACTGTGCTGAAAATCCTTTTCAGCTGAATTCGGCGGGTCAATCTCCAGTTGAATGGTCGGAATGACATTGGTCTCCGAATTATTAAGTTCTTCGAGAAGTGACAAACGAATGGCATCATAAATTTCATCGGGGATGTGGCAGGATGTTTTAAGAACAAAATTATCCGTATAAGGTGCCAGAGTCTTAACATCCTGTCCGGCCAGTCTCTGTCGTCCGTGATTATGTTCATCTTCTTTCCAAGGCAAGACGTTAAGCATGATCGAACACTCGGGATTGATCTGTTTTATTCGTTTATTTACTTTTTCCATAAAGGTCGTGATCACACCTGTTTTCCACTGGATCCATGCATTTTCATGATTGTCCAGGATCGATTCATTTACCTCAACCGTGGAAGCGGTCTTGGGGAGTTCGATAAGTGTATGTTCAGAAAATGAAGTCAAACAAGTGGGGCAGAAGCAATAATTGCGGCTGTGAGCAACAAGCATATCAGTACAGACATCTTTTTGTTCAATCGGGAAGGATAATTTGTCTAAATAAATGCCATCGGGTTGAAGGATCAATATGACCTCTTCAATGGCCTGCAATTTATATTCCTGATATCCCGGATCTGAAGGACAAAGTGCGGAAAGGACTTCAGAACCCGTGCGCGAACCAAATTCATCAACGGCGCGTAGCGAGGGTTGCGAACGATAAGTATAACTATCTTGAAAGATAGGGATCTGTGCGACAAAATTGATACTTCGTCTACGGAGCGCGTGGCGGAAGGCAAGAAGTTCCGTTCCATAATCCCAGCGTTGCGGTAGAATATCCGATGGATAATAAGCTATGCCGTCTTTCATAACCGGCACAATAACGTGGGTTACACCCGCTTCTTTCAGCTCATCGGCAAGAGCTCCCATTTCGCCCCCGTAGCGCTGGCGAATTTCGGGGTTTTGCAATAGCACATACACACCTTTCACGTGTTCAAAACGTGAGCAGCCCGTTAAAGCTAAGAGTAATACAAACAATATTGTGCGTGCAGTTTTCATCTTGGGAAGATAGTGTATAATTTGCGCTATGTCAAGGAGATACGAAGAACCTCACACAAAGGCTAAAAATGACATAAAGCCATAAATAATAAATACCTCACACAAAGCCACGAAGATCACAAAGAAACACAAAAAAGTATTATATAATTGACACAAAGTGATTGAAGACACAAATTCAGCTTGTTTCTTGGAATTTGTCGCTAGTCTTTTTTACATCCAACATTCATCACCCATTATTCATCGTCAAAAATTAAAAAAGGCCAAACAAATTGTTCAGCCCTATTCAAGTTCGTTTTTAACTATTCGCTATACGTTATTTATTTTCTGTTTTCACTTTCTTCCCAAATCCCGGGTCGATCTTAAGGAATTTAAGCAGAATGAAACCCGGTATGGTCGCAATAACCACCCAAATAAAGAAGTGTTGATAACCAATAACTTCTTGCAGCCAGCCTGATATCATGCCCGGTATCATCATACCAAGTGCCATAAACGCGGTAGCAATGGCATAGTGTGACGTTTTATATTCACCTCGCGCAATATAGATCATGAACATCATATAAGCCGTAAAGCCAAAACCGTAACCAAAGGTTTCAAAGGCTACACAGGGGGCGATGATCCAGAGGCTTGAAGGCTGAGCATATGAAAGGAAAATGTAAACTGCATCCGGAATGTTGATCATAATGGCAAACCACCATATCCATTTTTTAAGACCGCTTTTGGAAACGGCCAAACCACCTAAAATGCCTCCCAGGGTCAGGAAGAGCAGCCCGATCGTTCCGTATGTTAAACCATATTGACCGGCTGTCAGTCCCAAACCGCCTGCTTCACGCGTATCCAGCATGAAAGGAGCGGAGAGTTTAACCAATTGTGATTCACCCAAACGGAAAAGCAGTAAGAAAACAATTGCCAAGCCGATACCGTCTTTTGTAAAGAAAGCGCCGAAAGTTGTAAAGAAATCTTTAATCGCTTTACCAACGGATTGTTCTTTGCGTTCTTTTTCGACCTTAGGCAGTGTAAAACGGTGTGCCAACCAGAAAATAAAGAACATGGCTGACAGGCAGAAGAACAGGACGGTCCAGGCCATTTTGATTTTTCCGGATTCGGCATCAAAGAATGCATTGGTCGAAGCAAATAATTTTTTATCCAATTGGATCACAGACATGACAGGTTTATTCCAGTTGTCTGTGGTGAATTCAAAGCGGACTCCTTCAACCAACTTGATACTTTTATCACCTTTATCTTGACCAAATGTGACGATGACCGTCTTGTCGGTTTCCGGTGCTTTTGAAAGATGGAAATAAATAACACCAATATTACCGGCATATTCAGTTATTTCAGCTTCTTCCACGCCAAAATTATTTCGCAGCCAGTTCTCAAATTTCTTTGGGTTATCTTTTTGAACTTTTTCTTTTTTATTTTTCGTTTTTGCGATCTTGGGTGCATCGGGATCCGGTTGTCCCTGAGCAATATTCCAAGCTCTCGCGGCCGCGATCACTGAGTCCGCGTAAACCGTTGAAACTTTTTCAAGAGGAATATCAAGATTTTTAGGAGTATAAACCAAATACATGTCGCCCGGTTTCTCAGTGTAATCAAAATCCTTGAGAAGTACTGTTTTTACTTGTGCGTCAGTTGGGACGGCATTGACCTCAATACTGACCTTATCCATACCCGAGGCATTGATCAAAATAGAAACAAGGATGACGAAAACACCCTGTCCCATAAGCATCGCTACACGATAAAAGGCAGAACGAATACCATTGAATAAAGCTTGGTCCCCTTCATCAAGACCGATCATATAGAAACCATCAGCAGCAATATCATGTGTCGCCGATGTAAAAGCCATTAACCAAAGGAAAGCAATACTCAGTTTAAAGAAATTTGTCGTTGGGATCGTCAATGCAATACATGCAAATAAAATACCCAGAACAAACTGCATAATAAGCACCCATCCGCGTTTGGTCTTTAAATTATCAACAATGGGACTCCACAGTGGTTTAAGAACCCAGGGGAGGTATAGTAAACTGGTATAGAGTGCGATATCCGTGTTGGATATCCCCAGCATTTTGTACATGACGACCGAAACAACCATCACGACGGTATAGGGAATTCCCTCGATGAAGTACAAGGACGGTACCCAACTCCAGGGATTTCTTTTCTTTTTGTTATTCATGATATCCTTTCCTTACTTATGATGAACAGTATTTTCTAATAAGTCATTATTAGAGATCGTGACTCGTAACGCGTAACTTGTAACTCGTGGGTAACGCGTCGTAAATTGTGACTCGCAAAGAATTGATATTCTTTACTTTTTGCTGCACATTTTTCAACTAACAACTAACTATAGATTTTTTTATATTTACTGCCCGGATAATAATGGGCAAGAATTTCTTTTGTAGAATAACCTTTCAGAGACATGCCCAGTGCTCCGATCTGGCATAGTCCGGAACCATGGCCCCAGCCGGCACCTCTGTAGATAAAGCGTTTGGGAACATCGCCGGTTCCGATCTTATCAATAACGACCGCTGAAGAAAAAAGAAATTTAGGATGCAGGACCAGACGTGCATTGTAATCCTTATCAATTTCTATTTCATGTTCTTTATCGTCAAAATCACGATAGATGATGCCCAGTTTCAATAAACGGGCAGATTCTGCTCGTTTCCGGGTTTGCAGATCGATAACCTCTTTTACATCAATTTTTAATTTATCTCGCAAGTTGGCTGAGAGTTCATCATTGCTGATCTCTACGGTCCAGCGGAAATACTCGCCTTCGTCATCGCAGGCACCGATATATTGTTTCAATTCATTTTCAGGTACGGTGG
>CAYNBL010000109.1:0-2461 GCA_964395205.1 uncultured bacterium
TTGGTCACATTCGGGGCGTGGCGCAGCCCGGTTAGCGCGCCTGCTTTGGGAGCAGGAAGTCGGAAGTTCAAATCTTCTCGCCCCGACATAGAAAAAGAAGATCCAAGAAACAATAACCAAGAAACAAGATAAATTGCACTTGGCTCTTGAATCCTGACTCTTGGCTCTTATATAATGAGCCCCGATAGCTCAATCGGATAGAGCAACGCTCTTCTAAAGCGTAGGTTACAGGTTCGATTCCTGTTCGGGGTACTAATATCAGTAAGTAGTAAGCGGAAATCTGAAGAAAGAAATGAGTAACGAGTAATGAGTTTGCTCGTTTTTTATTTTGTGTTAGATTTTTATTGTACAAAAAGAGGTCAGTTTTGATCTGGATTATGTTTCTGGCTACGATTCGATTACGGTTACATTTTAATTTATCTTAATTAATACTACAAAATCAGAAAGTATCTTAATCTTTTCTGTTAATGTTTTATCCATAATTGCTTTATCATTAGGTAAAATTAAAGTTTTTGGTAGAACGTCAATGAGATTTTTAAGATAACTTGATTTTATTGCATAAGATACATTTTCGGCAAAAGATGATGAAATTAATGATGAAACAATACCAATAAGATTTCCATCGTAATCAAAAAGAGGCCCACCACTATTACCTTTTTGAATAGGTGTAGTCATTTGATAGGTAGTTATATCATTTTGGTAACCTGTTTTGGAACTAATTTTCCCATCGGTAAACTTTATTTCAGTGCCCATAACAGAAAGAGCCATAGGATAACCTAAGGTAAAAACACTTGATCCAACATCACTTAACGAAGTTTGAAAATTATATGGGATTAAATTAAAAGAATGAAATGTACTATCATTAATTTTCAATAAAGCCAAATCGTTTAGTTTGTCACTTTGCATAATTTTTGCCTTATAATTCTGTTCCTTTCCATTTCGTAAAAACTCAATTTCGATATCTGTAGCTTCTGATATAACATGATAATTAGTTACAATATAACCATCTGTACTTACAAAAAAACCAGTGCCATTTCCAGTCCATTTATCATCTTTTTTATTGAGTATATTATTATCAACAAGCGTATTATTCACATCTTGTTTAACGATTAAATATTCAAACAGTACTTTTATTTTTCCGAGAGGAATTGAAAAGCCAATATTGTTTCCAGCAAAAGGATAAAAGTTATCTGTATGAACAAGATTACCGTTAATTGAAAAATATATTATATCTCCTGCTCTGAGTAATAAGAGCTTGTTCCTTTGATAGTTCTGACTTATATAATCTGATTTTATCCAATCAACAAGTTTAAGGTTTATGCCCTTATGCTTCATTCCAATTTTATAAAAACCAGCAGCACTTATATAAAAATAACAATAATTATCATAATCTTTATAACCCCATATCAAGCCGTGCCCACTAGTTACTTCCCCAGATTTAAAATCAACAATTGTTTCAATTGAAAAGTCATCATCTAAATTTAATGGAATATTTAAAGTTTGAATAAATGTATTTCCCGTTTTGTTTTCCATTAATAATCCTTCTTTTGTTATAATAGAACTATTATTGTTTTCTTCTGTGGAAACAAGTGGCCAATTATTAATATTCTCTTTTAATACAAAATCCTCATGGAACACTTTTTGGCAACTTCCAAATTCATCATACTCAATAATAAACTTTCCTTCTAATTTCCCATTTGAATATTTTTTTTCATATTTTTTATTTCCATTTTCATACCAGTAAGTAGCTAAACCGTTTTTTTGATCATTTGAGTGATTTTCCTCTGATTCCTTATTTCCATTCTCATACCAACTAGTACTTATACCTTCTAGTTGTCCATTTGAGTAATTTAATTCTACCATTTTATTTCTATTCTCATACCAATATGTTGTCAAACCTTCTTTTTTTCCATTTGAATAATTTTCTTCCATTCCTTTATTTCCATTCTCATCCCAAACAATACACAAACCTTCTAATTGTCCATTTGAAAAATTTCTTTCCATAAATTTATTCCCATTCTCATACCAATAAGTAGCTAATCCTACTTGCTTTCCCTCTGAATAATTCTCTTCCCTCGCTTTATTCCCATCCTTATTCCAATAAGTAGCTAATCCTTCTTGCTTTCCATTTGAATAATTCTCTTCCCTCGCTTTATTCCCATCCTTATTCCAATAAGTAGCTAATCCTTCTTGCTTTCCATTTGAATAATTCTCTTCCCTTACTTTATTCCTATCCTTATCCCAATAAGTAGCTAATTTTTCTTGCCCTCGGTTTGAATAATTTGATTCTTTTAATTTATTCCCATCCTTATCCCAATAAGTAGCTAATCCTTCATGCTCTCCATTTGAGTAATTGGCTTCATATTCCTTATTTCCATTCTCATACCAATAAGTAGCTAATCCTTCATGCTCTCCATTTGAGTAATTGGCTTCATATTCCTTATTTCCATTCTCATACCAA
>CAYNBL010000109.1:2561-7421 GCA_964395205.1 uncultured bacterium
ATTTTCCTCTGATTCCTTATTTCCATTCTCATACCAACTAGTACTTATACCTTCTAGTTGTCCATTTGAGTAATTTAATTCTATTAATATATTTTCATCCTTATCCCAATAAGTAGCTAATCCTTCATGCTCTCCATTTGAGTAAGTTCTTTCATATTCTTTATTTCCATTTTTATAAAATCCCAATTCCAAACCATTAAACAATGAGCCATCATTATTTTGCTTATCAATGTAGAGGGCACCTTCTATTACAGCTTGTATTTCGCCAGTAATAAAATAATCTCGTATAACACCTATCGGTTTGTTATTTGAATCAAATTCAACTAATCTGTAAAATGAAGCTTCTGTTTCTGAACACCCAATCCAATTTTCATCATAGTATATTTTTTTCTGATTTTGTCCCCATGCAAAAAAAGTGATAAAAATTCCAATTAATATAATGGAGAATTTATATTTCAAAAGACACCTCTCTTGTTTAAGAAAGTAAGCTAATTTGTAGTCATTAATAGCTTATTAAAATATTAACATTTATGCAAGCACAAAATATTACAACAAGACTAAGTACAATCATGTATCACAGAATAACAAAATCTTGATTTTAGAGTTAATTAAAAATTAAAGAAGCAGAAGATAAATCTGCGTGGTACTTAAATTATTTTATGTATAATACTTTTAGTTTGTTCTAGCTACAGGTTCGATTCCTGTTCGGGGTACAACAACAGTAAGCAGAAGTCAGTAGGCAGAAGTCAGAATAAGGCAATATAGATTATTTAACACATAATTGTAACGGCTGACCCATGTGTCTGCCAATTTCAGTAGACATAAGGTAGTAACGAGTAATGAGTTTGCTCGTTTTTTTATTGGGTTACTTTTTTTCATCCAAAAAGAGGTTGATATTGCAAATAGAAGTTGTTAATTTGTCAATAAGTAAGTAATAATAGCATATTAAAACAAAATATTTTATTGTAACCATTAGATTGAACTGAATACAGTTATGAATCAAGAGAATTTTAATAAACATTTCTATAAGGAAATAGATGATATCATTGATAAAGTTTATGCAAAAGCAATAAACTACGAAAATAATATCAAGTCAAATAATATTGATAATTCGATGTTAGTAGCCTCCGAATTTCTTTTTGTTCTTTTTTTTGCTCTTGATTTACTATTATTTGACAATTTTGGTTCCAGAGGTAGAAATAGCATGATGGATGCTATTGTTCCAAATGTATTAAGAAGATATGTGAGCAATTTTATTAAAGATAAAACAATTTTTCTTGAATTCTATGAAAAATTGGAGAGCTCATATAATCAACGTTTATTAGTATATTCTAAATGTGAACTTAACTTTAAGGGACTTATGCCGGGAAAAGGTACAGTTGCATTTGCAATGAGTTATTATATGCATCAACTAATGAATAAGAAACCTTTGAATAATGAATTTGATATATTAACAGGTAATTCTGATATAAATCAAAATGATATGGAATCATTACCAGAGATTACTGAAGTAATGAAAAATCATATTGAATTGATTACTTCAATAATGGAATCTCAGATTGATAAACATGTTAGAAACATAAATGGATTATTTGAAAAATAAATTATTATATCTACCCAAAATAATTCTAATTATTTTACTTTTATGGGCACTTGTTCCTATCAATCCTTATGGCTATTATACATTTTTACGGATAGTAAGTTTTCTGATATTTGGATATTTAGCATATGAGTCTTATCAAAACAAAAAAGTATTTTGGATGCTTTTAAATATATTATTTGCTATCATGTATAATCCGATTATCAAGGTCTACTTAAATCGTGATATTTGGGCGGTCGTAAATATTATTTCAGTAATATCAATTATAATATTAATGGTAATTTTAAGAAATGAGCAAAAACAGCAATAAAAGTTTTATTGTGAAATTAATTGACAGTATCGTTAAAATTTCAAATAAACCTCTGAATTATTTATTTATTGTTGCTTCATTAACAAGCATAATTGGACTTATTTTTCTTAAAGAATGGCGTTTAATTGGATTGGGTATTATTAGTATATTTGCATTAATGTTTTTGATTTTAATTATATTTGGAAATATTGTATCTCTCAATAATCTAATTAGAAATCTAAATAAAAATAGTGTTATTTTAGGGAATGTCTTAGGTTATCTATTCATAGTATTTTTTAATTTAATAATAGTGTTTATATTTTGTTTTTCATTATATGTTTGGGTATATATTTCTTACCAAGGTGATGGAGGAATAGATTTAATACCACATCTTACTTTATCTTGGGTTGTAATAGTTGTGCCTTTAAGAGTTATGACTAATCTTGCGAAAAGAGAAAACAATAATTTAAATACATTATTTGTGATTTTTGCATTTCTTTCTATGTTGATTATACCATCGTTATTCTTTGGTATAATTATAAAAATCATATCACTGACAATTCTTGCAATATTTGTTTTCATCTTTTTGCCAATATATTTTCATAAAAATGAATCAAATAGTCTATTATTTGATGCAGATAAGTTTTCAAAAATATTTTAAGTATTTCTATTCATTTGAATCTATAAAAACTATTTTTATGTTAAAATAAACCATCCTTTTCATGAGCAGAATATTGCGGGAAATAGCCTTAATAACCGTAATAAAGTATGCTATAATACGATAAGTTTGAGGTTGAAATTGAGATATATTATGATGATTTCAATATTTAATTTACAATGAATATCGCCCACACTTCTCACATTTATATATTTTAATTCCCTCTGATGATTTAAAAGGTTTATTCATTTTTCCTTGTGATATTATTGTTGTAATTAGCATAGCGCCTTTTAACACATTTATAATTGCTTGAGTTATTTCAACTGCATCCTCTACAGGCATTATTTTTTCACTACCACATTTTCGACATTTTTTTATTTCAGGAGGGTGGTTATATTCATATAATAACAACCAACTTTCACTATCAAAAATTGGTTTATTAGCTAATGACTTTTCCAATTGCCTAAGTAATGGAAATTCATTATCAAAAAAACTTATAACTTCACACCCTGACTGAATATTTGAAAAATCTCCATGAAGTATAAATTTGTAACCATTTGTATTTGTTGGTATTTCACAACTGTAAACATCTTTAAGGTTAATACGAATTTCTGATTTTGAATTTCGTTTTTCTTGCATCCCTTCATGGCAAAAGCAAACGGTATATTCATCCTCCATTACTAATTTGTTTTTATATTTTGCGTTAATAAAAGTCAAACAATTATTCGAAAATAAGATTGTTCCAAGAATATATGATGGTTTTTTGTCGGTAGTTAAAAAAGAAATATTTTGATAGCATAACGTTGAGTTTTTATATCGAGTTAAATCACTATTTCTTAATTCCTTAACAAATTCATTATAGTTTTCAACATTTCCCCTAATAATTCCATCGGTATATTCTGGTGTGCAAATTATGAAATAGTAATCATATCCATCGTATTCTTTATAAAGAAAAACCCCCACATCATTAAATCTTAATCTTAATGTATGTTTATCTTTAAAAAACCCGCCATAAGGTAGTGTAAATTTCTTTCTGTAAAAAGGCCCAAGGTTTTCCGATATTTGAAGATATCGTTAAACAAAGAAAGGAAAAATGATGAGCCTAAAAAAAGATAATGTAATTGAAGATGTAATGGAACTATTAATTGAATACGGACCGGAAAAGTTCAAAGAATCAGTGGAGCTTATTTTCAACCAAGCCATGCAAATAGAACGCTCTCAGGTATTGCAGGCCCAACCCTATGAACGTAATGAAGCGCGTTTAGGATATTCAAATGGCTTTAAGCCAAAGAAGTACAGTACTTCTTTGGGGAAGCTGGATCTTCAAATACCCCAGGTACGGGGAGATATCAGTTTTTATCCATCTAGTTTAGAACGTGGGACACGCAGTGAAAAAGCACTCAAATTAGCATTAGCGGAAATGTATATCCAAGGCGTATCAACCCGAAAAGTACAAGCAATTACCGAACAGCTTTGCGGTACATCTATCAGCTCAACGCAAGTTAGCCGTTTATCTGCTGAATTGGATGTAAGCTTAAATGCTTTTAGAGAACGTCCCTTAACAGATCCCTATCGCTATATTTATTTGGATGCTCGTTATGAGAAGATTCGTCATGGCGGACATGTTATTGATATGGCCATACTGATTGCAATGGGAGTCAATACCCGCAGCGGCAAGCGTGAGATACTGGGCGTTAGTGCTGAATTATCAGAAGCAAAAGTCCATTGGCGTCATTTTATACAAAGCCTTCAACAGCGAGGGTTGCATGGTGTTGAGCTTTTTATCAGTGATGATCATAGTGGATTGAAAGCTGCTCGAAAAGCAATATATCCCGGTATAAAATGGCAACGCTGTCAATTTCATTTTCAGAAAAACGCTCAGGACTATGCCCCGAACAAAGCTATGAAAAGAGATCTGGCCGATGCGGTAAGATACATTTTTGATTCTCTCAATAAAGAACAAGCTATTCAAAAGACTAAGGAAATTGTTGAATTTTATTCGGATAAAGCACCGCGATTCTCAGAATGGCTGGAAAATAATATTGATGAAACGTTAACGGTATTTGATTTTCCGAAATCTCATCGAAAACGCATCCGCACCAGCAATGGAATTGAACGTTTGAATCAGGAAATCAAACGCCGAACCCGGGTTGCAAGATTATTTCCAAACGAAGCATCTTGCTTACGTCTGGTGACGGCTGTTTTAGTTGAACATCATGAAAATTGGGTGACAGGAAAAAAATATCTTAACTTTGAAATGGATACGGAAAACTTAAATCAAAAACCTTTTTACAGAACAAATGTTGCTTAACC
>CAYNBL010000110.1:0-7414 GCA_964395205.1 uncultured bacterium
TCAATTTTCGAGGGGGAGAGCGGGGGAAGAGGAGTGGCGGATGTAGGGGCGACTCTGGAGTCGCCCCTACATTATATGGTTAATCAATAATTATATTGGCGTTTGATAGTTTAGGCAAGGGCTTTTTTAATGTAAGGCAAAAGACAAAAGTAGGGGCTGGACATTGTCCAGCCCGTTTTCATTATGTTTCAGTAAATGTAGGGAGATGATATATACTATGGTCGTTTTTTGGTCATTTTTTGGTCACCTTAATAGCAATAGGGAAGAGATATAACTTGTATTATATCTTAGATTTCATAGCGAATAAGTATGCTAATATATAGGACTGTTCGATTTGGGGGAGGGTCACCAAAGATAAACTGCTTGACAATAAGAAAATTATGTTTCAAATTTTATAGTATATAAATAAGAATGCGGGGAAATGAAAGTATCTATCGATGATTTACTGTATAATTTAAAAAAGTGCCTATACACAGCCGATTTTGAGGAATATATGTACCTGCGAAGACAAGATAAATGGAATATAAATGTAATACACATACATAGATGTTAGACGTAATTTAAAAAGGAAAAACTATGAAACGACTTATTTATTTAATTCTTTTACTATCAATAGTACAGGTTAATGCACAAGAAAGTGTAAGCTATCAACAACCTCCGCAAGAAATTTTAGACCTTGTGGATGTACCTAGAGCACCTAGTGTACTTATAGATGAAGGCAAACATTATATGATTTTGTTATCTAGAGATGCTTATAAATCTATTGAAGAGCTTTCACAAGAAGAGCTTCGTTTGGGTGGTTTACGTATTGATCCTAAAACCAACATTGGAAGTAGAGTTACTTACTTTAATAATCTTAAAATTAAAAGTTTAAAGAAAAATAAAGCTGATATTATTGAGGTAAAAGGCTTTCCTAATAATCCCAAACTAACAAACTTTAATTGGTCTCCAAATCAAAAAAAAATAGCGCTAACTAATACCACAACAAATGGTGTTGAGGTCTGGGTATTAGATTTGGCAACTGCAACAGTTACTAAATTAACTAGCGATAATGTAAATGCCAATGTTGGCGATGTTATTAATTGGTTTGAAGATGGACAATCTTTATTGGTCAAAATAGTTTCAGAAAGCAAAAAAGCGCTTATAAATACAAAAACTGCTATACCAACGGGGCCTACTATTTCGGTAAATGATGGTAAAAAAGCACAAAACAGAACCTATCAAGATTTATTAAAAAATAAGAACGATGAGTATAATTTTGAGCAGCTTGCACTATCAGAAATTTATAAAGTGTCTCTTGATGGAAGTATAGAAAAATGGCTAAAAAATGATATTTACACAAGCATAAATTTTTCGCCAGATGGTAATTACGTATTGGTAAAAACAGTGGAAAAACCATTTTCTTATTTAGTCCCTTATAGCCAATTCCCTTCAAAAACAACCATTTATACAAAGGCTGGCAAGAAAGTAGAAACCGTAGTAGAGGTTCCATTAATAGAAGATCTTCCACAGGGATTTATGTCAGTTAGAAAAGGTAAAAGAGATTTTCTATGGCGAAACGATAAGCCTTCTACACTTATATATACCAAAGCTCTTGATGGTGGAGACCCCGAGAACGAAGTGACTTTTAGAGATGAAGTTTTTGAAATGGAATTTCCGTTTAACGGAAATGACAAGAGTATTTTAAAAACAACTAACCGTATGTATGCCATTGAATGGGGAAACAATTCGATTGCAATTGCTCAAGATTATTGGTGGAATACCAGAAACACAAAAACTTATATATTCAATCCTTCTGATTCTTCAAAAAAACCAAAACTTTTGGCAGACAGAAACTATCAAGATACCTATAGTGATCCAGGAAATTTTGTAACTGAAAGAAATTCTATGGGAAGTACCGTTTTAGCCTTATCAAATGATAATGCCTATTTGTTGGGCGATGGTTACACTGAAAATGGTCAGTTTCCTTTTCTAGATCAAGTAAATTTAAAAGACTACAAAAAGAAACGAATCTATCAGTCTAAATACACCGATAAAGTTGAAAACTTAAGAAACTATTACCCCGCAAAGAATGAATTGTTGGTAAGAATTGAATCTCCGACAGAATATCCGAATTATTCTTTTAGAGATGTTAAGCGTAACAAATTGAATCAGATAACCTTTTTTGAAAACCCTTTTTTAAGTATACAAAACGTTCATAAAGAAGTAATAAACTACAAACGCGAAGATGGGTTAGGCCTTTCAGGAACCTTGTATTTGCCTATTGGTTATGATGTAAACAGTAAGGATAAAATGCCCATGATTATTTGGGCTTACCCAACTGAATATAAAGATAAATCTAGTGCAGGGCAAAGTACACAAAACCCCAATGAGTTTACATATCCTTATTACGGTTCTATGGTTTATTGGGTAACCAGAGGATATGTGGTATTAGATGATGCATCTTTTCCTATTGTTGGTGAAGGAGATGAACAACCAAATGATACTTTTAGAGAACAACTAGTTGCAAATGCAAAAGCGGCAATTGATGCTGTTGATAATCTAGGTTATATTGATAGAAATAGAGTAGCCGTTGCAGGACATAGTTATGGCGCATTTATGGTTGCGAACCTTCTTTCACATTCAGATCTGTTTGCTGCCGGCATTGCACGAAGTGGCGCTTACAATAGAACCTTGACTCCTTTTGGTTTTCAAAGTGAAGAGCGAAATTATTGGGATGCCCCGAAAGTGTACAATAAAATGTCTCCATTTATGCACGCTGATAAAATGCATTACCCCTTATTACTGGTTCATGGAGAAGCTGACAATAATTCTGGAACATACCCAATGCAAAGTGAACGCTATTTTAATGCTTTAAAAGGATTAGGAGCAACAGTACGACTGGTTATTTTACCAAAAGAAAGTCATGGCTACAGGTCCAAAGAAAGCATACTCCACTTACTTTGGGAACAAGATGAATGGTTGGAGAAATATGTGAAGAATAAATAATCTATTGGTAACAATAAATAAACGCCATTAAAACGGCGTTTATTCAAACCGTTAGGCACAAAATTACAAATCATGAAAAAAAACTTCAGTATTTAGTAATTGTAGTGACCTTTTCCCCAAAATCATACATCTTGATCTAATAGTAAACCTTTAAACTCAAACAAGTAATCTAGCGAGTTCTAAATACATGTAAAACAGTGTATTAACAACAGAAAATAATCACCGGTCAGTTTTTGGTCACCTCGTCTTGTAATTCACTGATTATTAGATATGAGCAGAGGTCTGAAAATCCCTGTAAAGTCAATCCGCCGAATCCGCCAGCTGGCGGTGTAGGGGACGGTCGAAACCATCCTGTCAGTATTTCCCAACCACCAGTTTCTGCTTCATTATTAAGGATCTATGAGAACTATTTCTTGACAATATCAGCTCATATTAATAACTTCGAGCTGAAATAATTCGAACACGAATTAAATTATAAGGGTAATTAATGGATCAAGATATGAAAAATTATGAATTGCGTATCCTAACGGCAATCAGACGCGTGATCAGGTCGGTGGATAAATATTCCAGAAAGATCTATACAGAATTGGGCTTAACAACTCCACAATTACTATGTTTGGACGCCTTGGGTAAGAATAACCATATTATAACCAAAGAATTGGCAAAGCATGTCAATCTTAGCGAAAGCACGGTTATAGGTATTGTCGATCGTCTTGAAGCCAAGCAGTATCTGATTCGAGAGCGTTCTAAAGAGGACCGTCGAAAAGTTTATCTGTCACTGACTGATGCGGGTCAGGGTATTTTAAATGAGACACCGTCACTTTTACAGGATAAGTTGTCATCAGCTATGACCAAACTTGAAAATGATGAATTGGAAACCATTACACAGTCCCTTGAGCAAGTTGTGGAAATGATGGATGCGAAAAATTTGGATGCATCTCCCAATTTATTGCCTCATGCGGACATAGAAATTAAAAATTCATAAGTGAATGGAAAATAATGATCTCTGAAAAGCAAAAAAGTATTTTAAAAGAAATAGACGGTGGAGAATTAAAGAATTGGCGTGATTGGAAATGGCAAGTCAAGCACAGTATTCGCGATCTGGATACATTTGAAAGATTGCTTGGCATCACGGTTTCGGATGAGATCAGGGAGCATTATAAAAAGATAACGGCTAAATTTCCCATGTCGATCACCCCTTACTATTTATCCTTGATCAACACCGAAGATCTTGAGAACGATCCGATCTTTAAGCAAAGCTTTCCCGTTATCGATGAATTGACGGTCATGAAGACCGATATGGTGGATCCATTGAGCGAAGATAAAGACAGTCCGGTTCCGGGTCTCACTCATCGTTATCCTGACAGGGTCCTGTTTTTGGTCAGTAACACCTGTGCCATGTATTGTCGGCACTGTACGCGGAAACGTAAAGTGGGGGACCGGGACAGTATTCCGAATAAGAAACAGATCATGGCCGGGATTGACTACATCAAAAGAACACCAAGAGTTCGAGACGTGTTGTTGAGTGGTGGAGATCCCTTCCTCTTATCCGATGAATATCTGGATTGGATCCTGACCGAATTAGGGAAGATCGAACATGTTGAGGTTATTCGTATTGGCACACGGACACCCGTTGTCTTACCCTACCGCATCACCGACAATCTAGTCAACATGCTAAAAAAACACCAACCCTTATGGATCAATAGTCATTTCAATCACCCTCGCGAATTGACCAATTCATCCCGGACCACATTGGCCAAACTTGCCGATGCCGGATTCCCACTTGGAAATCAATCCGTTTTATTAGCCGGCGTGAACGATTGTCCCCGTATCATGAAATCGCTGGTTCATAAATTGGTTATGAATCGTGTTCGACCTTATTACCTTTATCAATGTGATCTGTCGGAAGGGCTCAGTCATTTCCAGACACCGGTCGGAAAAGGGATTGAGATCCTGGAAAGTCTGATCGGTCATACCAGCGGATTTTGTGTGCCGACCTATGTGATTGATGCACCCGGTGGGGGCGGCAAGATCCCGGTCATGCCGAATTATCTGATCTCCTGGTCAACCAATAAAGTTGTACTTAGAAATTACGAGGGTGTGATCTCGATCTATAAGGAACCAGATTCCTATGAACCGTCTTTTTGTGACAGGAACTGCGATAATTGTCAGCGTGAACTGTTATTGCAAGATGCAGATGAATACAAGGCGGTAGGTATCGAAAAACTTCTGGCCGATTACGATGATACGATTTCATTGATACCCGCCAACAATACGCGCTACAAACGTCGGAATCACTAATATCATGAATTACGATAAGATAGAACAATTAGCTTGCGGTTCACTGATACAGCATGGTCCCAACAATGACAGGATATATTTGCTCAAAGCCTCCGATAAGGACCTGCTGTCCTTACCACAACGCCTGATCACCTTAGCCAAGGAAAAAGGCTACGGCAAGATTTTTGTGAAAGAAAACGAGAATCATTCTCACCCGTTTTTAAGTGCCGGTTTTGCCGTAGAGGCGCGCATTCCCCGGATGTACCCGCGCGGCAGGGAAGGTCTTTTTCTATCCCACTACTTAAATGATGACCGGAAGATCGAGGATGACCTCGCCTTATATGAACAAAATCTTCAGTTGGCGTTAAAAAAGTTTTCAATCCGCCAAAAACCCGCCATCTCAACGGATTTTAGGGTTCGGCCATGCAACGAAGAGGATATTCCTGCAATGCAGGCGATCTACCGGGAGGTTTTCCCTACCTATCCTTTTCCGATCCATGAAGGTGATTATCTGGCAGAAACGATGAAAGAATATGTTGATTATTTTTGTGTGGTGCAAAAGGGAAAGATCATTGCCTTGGCCTCTGCAGAGAAAGACCCCGAAAGCCGATATGTTGAGATGACCGATTTTGCCACCTTGAAAAAGTGGAGGGGAAATGCTTTGGCGGTACGTTTGCTGTATCGCATGGAAAAAGTGATGTCTGAACAAGGGTATCAAACCGCATTTACCATTGCCCGCGCGGCATCGCCCGGGATGAATATTACCTTTGCCAAAACCGGCTATCACTATGCCGGTCGCCTGAAGAACAATACCAATATTTCGGGACATATCGAAAGCATGAATATCTGGTATCGTTCACTGAATTAAGACACTATAAATCTCTTTAAATATAAAGGATCATTTGATGCATTGGATTGATTATTTGATTTTTGCACTTTATATGGCAGGAGTGATGGCGGTTGGCGTCTATCATTTCAGAAAGAACAGACACAGCGAGGACTATTATGTCGGCAACCGTAGTATGAAAGCGGGCCATGTCGGCCTATCTATTGTTGCAACGGATGTTGGGGGCGGTTTCAGTATTGGATTGGGGGGCGTCGGTTTTCTAATGGGTCTCTCGGGAAGCTGGCTTCTGTTCACGGGACTTGTAGGTGCTTGGCTGTCGGCTGTCTTCATTATTCCCCGTATTAAGAAGATCGATGCAAAAAATCACATGTTGACCTATCCCGATTTCTTGCGATTCCGCTATAATAATAAGGTCGCTTTTGCAGCCGCCATTATCAGCGGCATTGGCTACATGGGCTTTACGGGCGCTCAGATACTGGCGGGCGCCAAACTGGCATCAGCGACTATTTTTCAATCGGCACCCTGGGGAATGAATCCTCTGCATTTTTCCATACTCCTGATCGCGATCATCACGATCTCGTATACGGTGATCGGCGGATTGAAAGCCGTTATTTATACCGATACGATCCAGTGGATCGTCTTGTTAGTAGGTTTGATCGCCATAACAATCCCGGTTGCGTTGATCCGGATTGGTGGTTTTGACGCTTTGCGCGAAGCACTTCCCAAAGAATTTTTTACCTTAAATAATATTTCTGCCAAACAGGTTATCAACTGGATGGTGACTATCATTCCAATCTGGTTGATCGGTATGACCCTTTATCAACGCATGTTCGCATGCAAAGACGTCAAGGAAGCTAAACGTGCTTGGTATATTGCCGGGATCTTCGAGTATCCGGTGATGGCCTTCGCAGGTGTTTTTATGGGAATGTGTGCACGGGTCGTATTTCCAGCCGCGGAAGCCGAAATGGCCATGCCGATGCTAATTTCGCATGTTCTGCCTATCGGTGTGACCGGTATTGTGATTGCCGCATATTTTTCAGCCATCATGTCTACTGCGGATAGCTGTCTAATGGCATCATCGGGTAATTTTGTTAATGATATTATTCAGCGACATATCAAAAAGGATATGAATGATAAAACCAGCATGCGTTTGTCAATGATCAGTACTCTGATCATTGGTGTAATCGCTGTCCTACTGGCCGCCATGTTCACATCGGTGCTGGATGCCATTTTGTATGCCTATGCATTTATGGTCTCGGGTCTTTTTATTCCAACATTGGGTGCTTATTTTTGGAAAAG
>CAYNBL010000111.1:0-4078 GCA_964395205.1 uncultured bacterium
GAAGCGTTCTTGGCGCGCCAATCGTTTCGATCACGATATCGGGCTTACCCCCCACCGTTTCGATCACAGCTTCTTCGCAGATATCAACTTTATTTGAATTTAATATATGGTCGGCACCAAGTTTTTCAGCTTCTTTAAGTTTCCAGTCAAAGATATCGACCATGGTTACTTGGGCATCTCGCAGTTTAGCCATCTGGAGTATGCTTAGGCCAAAACCGCCGCTTCCAAAGATCACAACTTTCTCGCCGGCACGTATATTAATACGGTCAAAGACAACGTGGTATGCACCGACTAAAACATTTGAGATCAGGCTACCGGCCTCAAAACTATATTCATAGGGAAGCCGATAAGGATGAAAATCAGGGACAACAATATATTCAGCAAAGCCACCGTTACAATCGATACCAATGCGTTTAATATTTTCACAATGGGTTTCGTTCCACGATTTACAGGCCAAACAGTTATTACATGTAATGGTTGCCGGGAGAACAACTCGATCACCAGCTTTGAATTTCTTAACCTCAGATCCCGTTTCTTCAATGATACCTGCGATCTCATGACCGAGAATTATGGGCGGTTTCATGTTTGGCGCCATACCCTGATCAATAAATTGCATATCAGTATGACAAATTGAACAGGTTTGGATCTTAACCTTTACATCGCGTGTTCCCATAGCCGGCATGGGAACGTTTTGGATGGACAGGGGCTCATATGAGTGATTAAAAACGGCAGCGCGCATGATTTCCTTTCATTACATAGCTTATAAATATATGTTTTTTTCATAAGAGAACAAAGAGAATGACCGATAATATATTGAAGCGCGAACAAGCTTGAATAAATCTGTTTTTATAAACAAAGATGTTTTATATATTCTTCTTGAAGAGTCAATTAACACAATGTCATCTGAGAATTGAACGAGAGGACATGTTGGATTATTTATGAAAAAGAAAAAAATATTAATCGCAGAAGATGATAGGATCAGTTTCGAATACTTTAAAGAGATCCTTAGAGATGAACATGTAGAGATACTATTAGCCAAAACAGGTGCAGAAGCAGTAAAACTTTGTAAAAGTGACTATGATATTGATCTTGTATTTATGGATATCAAAATGCCAAAAATGGATGGCCGAGAGGCTACCAAAGAAATAAAGGACTGCAGGCCGGATCTACCCATTATTGCACAAACCGCTTACGCACTTGACGATGAAAGAAAAACCATCCTGCATGAAGGGTTTGATGCCTACCTGACAAAACCCATTCAACGCAAAGAAGTTCAAGCGGTCCTAGATAAATATTTACATTAACCCACTGTCTTCATCGGGAACAATAATAAGTATTTTCGTTTAATTAAAAACGGAGGCTTTTTATGAGATTTCCCAATATTTTAAATACTGGAACGCTTTTTAGGGTTCTAGTCATACTTGTCTTGTTTACTTCCATTAAAGGAGAAGTTATGTCAACTGATCAATTAAAGACACTTACCAAAAAAGAAAAACGCGTTATCATTAATAAAGGTACAGAGACTCCATTTAGTGGAGATCTATTGACTGAAAAGCGGGAAGGGACTTATACGTGTCATCAATGTGGTGCCGCCCTTTACTATTCAACCGATAAATTTGATTCCGGGTGTGGCTGGCCAAGTTTTGACGACGAGATCCCGGGCGCTGTATTGCGTATCCCTGATGCCGATGGACGGCGGACAGAGATCGTTTGTGCTAACTGCAAGGCACATCTTGGGCATGTTTTCCTGGGTGAAAAATTTACTGAAAAAGATACGCGCCATTGTGTTAATTCCATATCCATGGATTTTACCCCGGGTAAATTAGATGTTGAAGAAAGGGCGGTTTTTGCCGGCGGTTGTTTTTGGGGCGTAGAATATTACATGCAAAAGATTGACGGAGTAAAAAGTGTCTTGTCCGGTTATACCGGCGGACATACCGAGAACCCCTCTTATCAAGATGTTTCGTATAAAAATACCGGACATTATGAGGCCGTTGAAATAACCTTCGATCCCAAAATTGTTAATTTTGAAACATTAGCAAAGAAATTTTTTGAGATCCATGATCCGACACAAAAAAACGGGCAAGGTCCGGATATTGGCAAGCAATACCGCTCAGCAATTTTCTACCAGGATAAAGAGCAAGAAACTATTAGCAAAAAACTCATCGGTCAGCTTAAGGACAGTGGTTATAAAGTGGCAACCAAACTTTTGCCCGTGGCACAATTTTTCAAAGCCGAAGAATATCATCAAGATTATTATTTTCGTAAAGGGAGCCTACCCTATTGCCACGCGTATGTGAAGAGATTCTAAGAATGCGTGAACCGTAATCCGTGAGCCGTAAACCGTAATCTGTAATTCCTACGAGATATAAAATCCCTGGAGACCAATAGTCGATTTGTAGACGGTTTGCAAGATCGCAAGAATTGAGATATGTTTTGCAACCGCAATTAAAAGTTGAAAATTCGTTTTACGTTTTACGTTTTACGTCTTAAAGTTTCCCATTTCAATTAAGGGCTTTTATTATTAGATTCGTCTATTAAAACAAGGACATGCAGTGAAAAAAAGACTTAACATCATTTTAATCATTTTAACTTTGTTCAATTTGTCAATTTTGTTTGCGGAAGACCCCATGGTTCGGGTGCGAATTATGTATACTGAAGATAAGATAAACATGAGCAGTGAATCAAAGATCTATATTTACAATCAAAATGAAAATAAGATCATTCTACGCGGAGAAAGAACTTTTTCGATCGTCATAAACGAAGATACGCTTAAATTGATCGACGACAAGGGAAGAACACTGATCACAGGATCGTCCTTTGAGATAAATAACAGCGACAAAAACAAAAATTTAGGAATAAAGAATGTTCCATTTGGAATTGGCTGGTTTTGGGAAGGAAAAGAAGACCGCGTTTACAAGGGTGATCTTGAATTTTACATTAATGCAGAAAAAAAGATCGACGTGATATCGGTTTTGGATATAGAAACGTATCTTTTGGGCGTTGTACCCTCTGAGATCGGTGTGAATGCGCCAATAGAAGCACTTAAAGCACAAACGATTTGTGCACGCTCAGAAGCTGTTGTGGGGTTAGAAACCGGAAAATATGCGGGAGAACACCATATATTGACAGCAGATATATACTGCCAGGTATACAGTGGTATAGGTAAAGCAAATGACGCTGTAAAAAAAGCGGTTTCAGAAACGCACGGAGAAGTATTGGTTGCAAATGATACGGTTATCAGCGCATACTATGCATCAAATTGCGGGGGGCATACCGAGAACATTGAAAATGTATGGCCGGATCGTTCGGGACCGGCGGAACAATGGAGCGGACATCCCGACATGGATGGAAAAATAGACCTGGACCTCACACAGGCCGATGATATTAGAAAATGGATCAATAGTGAACCTGATTCCTGGTGCAAGCCATCTGAACTAACCCCCGAGTGGAGCAAAAACTATTTTCGTTGGAGTCTCAGTATTTCCCCGGAAGAATTAAGCCGGATCGTTAGCGAAAAGGTTGAAGACGTAGGACTTATATATGATATTATACCTCTGGAAAGAGGCGTATCCGGCCGTATTTACGATATTTTATTTATCGGTAACAAGGGACACTGTCGCCTAAAAGGCGAATTGAACATCCGGATGCTTTGGGC
The DNA here is from genome assembly GCA_964395205.1 of uncultured bacterium. Classification (GTDB taxonomy): domain Bacteria; phylum Fidelibacterota; class Fidelibacteria; order Fidelibacterales; family Fidelibacteraceae; genus M50B103. The sequence continues at coordinate 3,659 of CAYNBL010000111.1, forward strand.
CTCGCCTTTAAAAAGTTCGTGTTTTATTGTAGACAAGATAGGACCCGTCGCCAATCCAGTTTCATTTATTATTAAGGGAGCCGGGTGGGGTCATGGTGTTGGAATGTGCCAAACCGGTGCTATTGCACAAGCCAATGCAGGCAGGACATATAAAGATATTCTAGCCCACTATTTCAGGGGCTCAAGAATAGAACCAAAATATAAATAAGCTCGCGCGTGATTTTTTTACAACCTCTATTATTAGCTTTAGGTGTGTTGATCGGTGTTCCCTTCATCATACACCTTCTTGGTGAAAGAAAATACCAAGCCCTGTCCTTTAGTTCTCTGAAATTTTTAAGAGAGATCGAACACGATTCCTTGCAGAAACTTCAATTACGCCAGTGGCTAATCCTTCTTTCGCGAGCATTATGGATCAGTATG
>CAYNBL010000111.1:4178-7219 GCA_964395205.1 uncultured bacterium
ATATTGTTAAGTGATTTTCAGAAAAATGTACAAAATGAAGAAATAATTGAAATAATTAAAGCACATACAACCCGTGTCTTCGGCATATCCCTTAAAAAAAACAAAGAGAATTTTGCATTATCGAGACTTCGCCTTATTGACGAGAGCATTCATTTAGAAGACATGAAAAGTATTGAAATACAACTTTCTCAAAACGATCAAACTCCGATACCCCCCGCTATAGATATTAATTTAAACGGCACACAAATTGGACGGGCAGGCATAAACGAAGAGGGATATGGATATTTTCATTTCACTGTTCCGGAAAACGATCACATTCCTTGTTTCGCAAGATGTACTGAGGATGAATATCCCGAAGACAACATTCGTTATCTTGTTATTAATAACAAAACAAAAACAAAAATACTCTGCGTTAACGAAACAAACGAGATTAATTATTACATAAAAGCACTTCAGGCAATGGATCGAGTTTCACCCACAATGATCATACCACAAAAACTGACATCAGTTGATATTGATCAGTTTGATATGATCTGGTTTTCAAATCTGTATCTTTTAAGCCCCAATACAATGAGGGCAATCAAAGATTTTTCAACGAACAAGCCGGTCCTTATAACAACAGGAAAACAAATAGTACATCCCAATGGATGGGAAATGATCACAGGTGATCTTGTGCCCATAAAACAACAAGAAGCATATTTTAGAATAAAGAAAATTCCCGGTGTCACGGGAAGCGAAGATCTTCGAATCAAACGTTATTATCAAAGTTCTCGCAAATCGGAACACATCATCTGGGCACTTGCATCGAAAGATCCGCTACTTATGGAAACAGAGAAAAACATTTACTTAATTCTTTCTCCTTTTCATTTTGACTGGAACGAAATGGGGCTATCCCCGTACTTTACGCGTGCAATTAGCGGGCTTATTGCGAAAATGCTCGATGTTCAAGAATTGTCATACGATATCGGTGAAACAATTCCGATCAAAGAACCCTTTTCAGCGGTGATTGCGCCTACAGGAGAAAATTATCAAGTTAAAGATGAATTCACACATACTGGCACGCCGGGATTTTATACAATTGAAAACTCCAAAGGACGCACGTCGGTTGCCGTGAATATTCCTGGAAACGAATGTATTCAAGACCAGATTGAAAATGAAAACATATACATGTTAAAATGGGAAGGAGAAAATATTGCCGATATTGAAAAACAAATCAAAGGTAGGAATTCCCAAACATTATTTTATATTCTATCCCTGCTTTTTATTATTTTTGAGATGTTGTTATTAAGAAAAGGAGAACGGACGAAATAAATGGGACACCAGATTAAAAAAGAACCTGAACGGGCTATTCTATGCGCGGTATCATTACCCGGAAAAACAGAACACACGGAACACTCAATTGAAGAATTGGGTCGTCTTGCTGAAACTGCGGGGGCCGTGATAGTAGATACACTGATTCAAGTTCGCAGAGCAATACACCCCCAGCATTATCTTGGATCCGGTAAGCTGAACACATTAAAAATGCTGGCAGAAGAGCAAGATGCCGACCTCGTTATTTTTGACGATGAGTTGTCACCCTCACAACAAAAGCTCATTGAACAAGAATTAGAGGGTATTAAGATCATTGATCGATCTGCTTTGATCCTTGATATATTTACCCTGCATGCCCGTACACGGGAAGCGAAGACACAAGTTATGCTGGCAGAAGCCGAATATTTACTTCCAAGATTAACAAAACAATGGACCCACCTTGAACGACAAGCCGGTGGAATTGGAATGCGAGGCGGCCCCGGTGAAACACAGATAGAGATCGATCGGCGTTTATTAAGAGATCGCATTATAAAGTTAAAAATTGATCTGAAGAAAATCTCTGTGCAACTGGACACGAAACGCAAATCACGCTCAAAACGATTTAATGTTGCACTTGTAGGATATACCAATGCCGGCAAATCTACCTTAATGAATCATTTTGCAGGTCCTAGTGTTGAAGTTGAAGATCAACTTTTTAAAACGCTGGACACCACGGTTCGCAGAGTACAATTGGACAAAGCCCACACAATTTATCTCAGCGATACGGTTGGCTTTATTCAAAAATTGCCACACCAGCTAGTTGCTTCTTTCCGCTCTACATTAAAAGAAGTTGAGACAGCCGACCTACTTTTAAAAGTTATAGATATTTCCGATCCTAATTTTCGGGAACACATGCAGACCATTGATGAAGTCCTTAAAGAATTCGATATTCCCGAAAAAAGATTTATCACGGTTTTTAATAAAACAGATATTCTTGAAAGCGTCGGACATATCAAATTTGTCAAGCGCACATATCCCGAATCTTTTTGCGTTTCTGCAGAAAGAGGTATTGGGCTTGAAAAACTGGTTAAAGCAATTCGCGATCGTATTGATGAAAGTTCCTATGTACATCATTTTTATGTTGATCCGCAAGAAGGCAAACTGATCGCAGATCTGCATAAATTCGGCGAAATACTGGAAAGCCGTTTTGTCGAAGACAAAATACTGTTCACGGTTTTTCTTGATGGCCCCGTTTATGACAGTTTAAAGAAGAAGTATCAGCTATAAACATTAGCTGTTTGGATAGAAAGGTAGAATAACATGAGTATTTTAGAGATCTTTGGATATGTAGCATCTATTGTAATTGCCATATCCCTTACAATGAAAAATATTCACCGTCTGCGTTGGTGGAATTTATTTGGAGCAATAGCTTTTTCTACATATGGAGGTATGATCGGTGCGTGGCCGGTATTTGCTGTAAATGGCTTTATCACCATTGTTGATATTTATTATTTGATCGCGATGAGTCGCCACAAAGAATATTTTGATCTACTTGAAATTGATATTAAAACATCAGTTTTTACACAACGTTTTCTCAAGTTTTTCAAAGAAGACATAGCAAAATATTTTCCCTCATTTAACTATGACCCCAACACAGAATACAGAACATATTTTTGTCTTCGAGATTGTCGTCCCGTTGGACTGGTGTTGTATTCTCCTATCTCGGAAAATGAGCTTTTAGTCGAACTGGA
>CAYNBL010000112.1:0-5755 GCA_964395205.1 uncultured bacterium
GTACGCAGGAACTCTTTATTGCTCTTGGCGTGGCCCATACGGTCGATCATGAATTCCATGGCTTCCATCGGGCTCATCTCGTTCAGGAATTTACGTAGGATCCATACGCGGGCAAGTTCGCCCTTGCTGAGTAACAGCTCCTCTTTACGGGTGCTGGAGCGGTTGATATCGATGGAAGGGAAGATCCTTCTGTCGCTCAAACGGCGGTCAAGCACGAGTTCCATATTACCGGTACCTTTGAATTCTTCGAAAATCACATCATCCATGCGACTGCCCGTATCAATAAGGGCCGTAGCAATGATGGTGAGACTCCCGCCATTCTCAATGTTTCTGGCTGATCCAAAAAAGCGCTTTGGTTTGTGCAGTGCGTTACTGTCAATACCACCGGAAAGAATTTTTCCGGAGTGCGGGACAACCGCGTTGTGTGCGCGTCCAAGACGAGTGATACTGTCAAGAAGGATCACAACGTCATGGCCATACTCAACGAGGCGTTTAGATTTTTCCAGAACCATCTCGGATACTTGTACATGGCGTTCGGGGGGTTCGTCAAATGTAGAGCTGACGACTTCAGCACCAACATGGCGTTCCATGTCGGTCACTTCTTCAGGTCGTTCGTCGATCAGCAGAACCATCAGAATAACTTCAGGATGGTTCGCAAGAATACAATTTGCGATCTTTTGTAAAAGAATGGTCTTTCCGGTTTTAGGCTGAGCGGTGATCAAACCGCGCTGGCCTTTTCCGATTGGGGTCAATAGATCTATAATACGGGTAGAAAGATCATTTTCGTCATAACGTTCAAGATGCAGACGCGTTTCAGGATATAAAGGTGTAAGGTTCTCAAAAGATTCGAGACTCTTGGCCATGGCCGGGTCCTGATTGTTAATGGCTTCCACTTTGAGTAGGGCAAAGAACTTTTCGCCTTCTTTAGGTGGACGCAGTTGGCCCGCGACAAGATGACCGGTCTTCAAACCGAAGCGCCGGATCTGGGTCGGTGCCACATAGACATCAAGATCGGAACTTAAATAAGAAAAACGGATAGAACGTAAAAAGCCGTAGCCATCCGGAAGGACTTCCATTATTCCTTCTTCAAAAATGTGTCCCAAACGTTCTGCCTGAGATGCCAGGATCTTGAAAACAAGTTCCTGCTTTTTAAGGTTCTGTACACCGGGAACTTCAAGTCCAAGCGCAATTTCCTGTAAAGATTTTAGAGTGAGTTCATGAAGTTGAGAAATAGTATAATTTGTTATTTTCTCTTCATCGTTAAACGTGGTATTAGTTTCGTCCACAGAAACCCCTGTTATTTTATTGTTGTGATATTAAAGTTCGGTGTTATAATGTTATGGTGTTAACATAAATAAGTTGTTAGTTGTTGTCAAGTCCAAAAGAAAAAAAATTCAAAGACGTAAAACGTAAAACGTAAACTGTAATCAGTGACCGGTAATCGGTTTCGGTAATCGGTAATCATTGATCTGAGAATGTGAGTGGTCGTTAGAGTTGTTAAAAGTTTCAGTATTTAGATAAAATATACTCATTGGTTTTAATATCTGATTGATGTATTTGAAAATGTTCTAATCGCGAATTTGTTCCATGGATTTGAGAATTAAAACAATATAATTTATATGATACTTGGAAGTGCTTGAGTGACAGTTTGAAAGGCAAAAAAACATGCAAAAAACCGAATATATTTTTACTTTTAAAAAACTTAAAATTATGCCAAAACTAAAAATTAATTATTGGTCTAAAAATCTGTAAATACTGGGATTGAGTTGTCAAGAGAAATAATAGTTGAAAAATTGATTTGCCTTTATTTTCAACATGTTGTATTATTTGCTTCGTTGGTTACACTAAATATAGTATAGCTACATCTTAACAAAAGGCAAATTGGGGTTGTAGATGTCGTTTCATAACATGTTCAAATATCGTGGTAAGTTCACAAAAATGGTGGGGGAAGAAAAGATAAGGAGTTACCAAAATTTATATGAACATCTTCAAGCAGAGATCGAGGCGGGAAACCTACCCGTACATAAGAATTACCTGAATCACAATGATCTGGCGGAAAACATCTATAAAAAGAAGTATTTCCTTAAGGATTATGAAGGTAATCAGATCGAACATCGTCCTGAAGATGTGTTCATTAGAATTGCTTCCTTTATTGCGGCACAAGAAACGTCCAAGATAAAACAGACCCAGTGGGCGGAGCATTTTTACCGTGATCTGTATAATGGTTACTGGATCGCAGGCGGACGCGTCCTTGCCGGTGCGGGTGATCTGTATCGTTTAAAGACCCTCGCAAATTGTTTTGTGACGGGCATTGAACATGACAATATAGAATCTATTTATAAAACTGCCTCAGAATGCGCGCGTACATATTCTTATGGTGGCGGCATTGGTGTCGATATTTCACCCTTGCGCCCCCGTGACTCTATTGTACATAATGCTGCCGACAGTTCAACCGGCGCAGTATCCTTTATGGATCTGTTCTCAATGACCACAGGTTTGATCGGTCAATCCGGTCGTCGTGGTGCCTTGATGCTCACCATTGACATCAAACATCCGGATATTGAACATTTTATTAGAGTAAAGAAAAAACCCAATTGGGTAACCAACCAGATCATTGAACAATGTCGCTGGAGTGGTAAGTATACGGAAGATCAACTTTCCGAATTAAAAAAACAGGTCATGGAAAACACCCAGATCCGTTTTGCAAATACGTCCATCAAGACCTCAGATGAGTTTATGAAGGCCGTTGAAGAAGAAACCGAATATAAACGCGATACTATTCTTGTTTATCGCAAACGTCATAAACTCCGTCTGACCGAAGCACTTCAGGATGACGGTTATTATTACTCTCTTGGTATTCCAAGTAAAGATATCAACGATTACGAATTGCTTGAAAGTTTCGGTGATACGGACAAATTGAATACTTGGCTTGGAGAACATTTTGATTGCTCGGTTCGCGAAGATGATCTTAACGATAAGCAGAAACGAGATGTTTATGGTGACTATCTTATGGATATCGGTAAAGATGATTGGGAGATCGCGATCAAGTATGCCGGTGATTTCCTCCTTTATTTTGCGTCTGCGCCTTCAGGTGAGATCCGGAATCTCGTAAAGGCCCGTGATATCTGGAACCTCTTTGTAGAATCAAATTATCATTCTGCCGAACCCGGGCTGATCTTCTGGAGTCAGATGAGTAAATACTCGCCATCAAACTATGTCAATAAACCAATTATCTCCACCAATCCTTGTGCCGAAGTTCCATTGGAAGATGGTGGTGCCTGTAACTTGGGATCTATGAACCTAAGTCGCTTTGTGAATGATGGTTTTACTCACAGGGCAAAGATCGATTGGGAACAACTTCGCATTTCAACAGCCAGCTGTATCCGCTTCCTGGATAATGTGGTTACATGGAATGAAATTCTAAATCCGCTGGAAAAACAACGCGCTGCCGCCAATGAAACCCGTCGTCTTGGCTTGGGTATTATGGGTATTGCCGATATGTTCTTCCAATTGGGTGTGGACTACGATTCTGACCTTGGTATTGAGACCATGGAAGAGGTCATGAGCTTTATTAATGATACAGCCTATATAACTTCCTCGGAACTGGCAAAAGAAAAAGGTCCTTCGGATATCTTTGTTTATGAAGATTATGCCCGCGGCCCTTTCTTTCAGGAAGCACTCACTGAAAAAACTAAAGATCATATCAAACAGTATGGTTTGCGAAATATCGCTCTTACATCTATTGCACCTACCGGTTCGATCTCTAACATTGTTAAATCGTTTGAGATCGGAAAAGAAAACTATATTGGAGTAAGTGGGGGTGTGGAACCTTTGTTTGCACTATTCTATACCCGTCGCGCAGAATCTTTTGACAACCAGTTCTTCCAGGTTTTTCACTCGACATTACAAGCTTATATTGACTTGAATAACTTGAACGATAAGATGAAAGATGTGAAAAAAGAATTTGATCTTGAAGATGTCCTGCCTAGTTACTTCTTTAAGACATCTCATGCTATTTCACATGAAAAGCGTATTAAGATCCAGTCTGTATGCCAAAAATATATTGACCACTCAATTTCTTCAACCATCAATCTTCCGGAAGATATCGAACCGGAAGTCATTTCCTCAATTTATTTGGATGCCTGGTCTAAAGGCTTGAAAGGTATTACCATCTATCGTGACGGGAGTCGTTTCCCCATCCTGAGTGTTGAAGGTGAAAAAACCGATTTTCAGGAATTTCGCGAAAAACACTTCGAAATGGAAGTCGGCACAGATGAAGTGGTCGAATTTACAGGCGATGAGATCATGGTACTCGAAGACGGAACACTCTCGACACCTTTTCACTATTTTCGCAAGACAATGGGTGTAAAGGACGCAACAGAGATCGAGGTGGTGTAAGATGTTAAATTACAGCAAAGATTTCCGCATTCGTGAAAAGAAGATTGACAAGAAAGATCTGGAAAAACGACCACAGCAATTGACCTTAAAACGTCCTGATGTTGTTGACGCAAGGGTTTATAAGATCAAGAGTCCTTTTGTAAAATTCAATGTGTATGTTACACTTGGATACATTATAGAATATGGCCGCAAGAGACCGATCGAGATATTCATTAATTCTAAAGATCTCACCCATTCGGCACAGTATGCCGTATTAACCCGTCTGATCTCCGCTATTTTCCGTCGTGCCGGCGATGCCCAATTCATTCTTGAAGAGCTTCGCAGTATTTACGACCCCAATGGTGGTTATTTCAAAGAAGGTAAATATATCCATTCCTTCTATTCTGAAGTCGCTGACGTGATTGAAAAGTTTTTCCGGGATGAAGGTATTTTGCATACCGCAGAGCAGGGTGAGCAGATCAATTTACCGATCCAGACACGATTGCCGGGTGTTCATAACATCACCGATGACGAGAATGATCCCACCACAAATAATACATTCAAGATCTGTCCCGAATGTAACAATCGGGCACTGAAATTCGAGAACGGTTGTGAATTTTGTGTGCAGTGCGGATATACGAAGTGCGATAAGTAAGACGTAAAACGTGAGACGTAAAATGTAGAGACGCGATAAATCGCGTCTTTTTTATATGGTTAAATAATTGTGTATCGGAGTTCGGGAGTCCTTAGTTGTAAAAACTTGAGGCAAGTTTTGTAAACAAAATTTGCCTCAAGTTTTTGGATCATTGTCAATTATCAATTGTTTTGCCTTTTGCCCTTTGCCTTTGTACTTTTCTTCCATGGAACTGATACTTTTTTTAATCTCCGTTTTTCTTATCTCCTTCACGGGAGCTATGATGCCGGGTCCGGTAACCGCTGTGGTGATCGCAAATGCCAAGCGGACACCCTGGGCGGGATTTATTGTGGCGGCAGGCCATGCTGTTATTGAGATTCCTCTGGTGCTTTTTTTAGCTTTTTATGCCGCTAATTTTATGGAAGACCCCATTGTATATGCAATCATTGCTTTTGCCGGTGGTGCTATGTTGATCTTTATCGGGATTGATATGATCCGTTCATCCAATAAAGAGATCAAGCTTGAAGGGAAAAATCGTTCCGCATTTATCGGCGGGATCGTTACCAGTATCAATCCCTATTTTATCATCTGGTGGGCGACAACCGGACTTGCCATGATCTTGCAGGCAAAGTCTTTCGGGAATTGGGTGCTGATCTTTTTTATTATCGCTCATTTGTCGGTGGATTTCCTCTGGGACGGCATACTTGGTTGGCTGGCAAATAAATCCGGAGTGTTTAATCATCC
>CAYNBL010000112.1:5855-7203 GCA_964395205.1 uncultured bacterium
AAAATGTATATTAGTAAGTTTGTTTCTGTTCATTTGAAAAGGGTGTTTTCGAAAATTGGAAGACATAACATACATGACTGCCCTTCGGGGACCAAATCACTAACGCGCATCATCAGATGTGCGTTTTTTTTATGTAATATTTTTAAGGGAGGTTAGTTAAACATGCAGAAGGTACTTCAACAATTGATGGAACTACAGGAGCTAGATACTCGACTTGATGAACTCATTGAAAAACTCGGAGATTTACCTGAGACAGTGAAAACACTCGAGATCCAGATAAATAACGAAAAAGAACAAAATAGTATTCGAAAGACCAGCATAGAAGAAAATGAAACTCTGATCCGTAGTAATACCTCAAAGATCGAAGACCTGACTGGAAAGATCACAAAATATAAAGAACAATTATTTTTGGTCACAACTAATCGTGAATATGACGCTCTGACCGCAGAGATCGAATTCAATGAAACAGCTATCAAAGAAGCTGAAGACCAAGTTCTTCAATCTGAAGAAGAAAATGAACGCTTAAGCAAAGCTCATGAAGACTCAGAAAAGAACATAGAAGAAATGGGTAAAAAACTAAAAGTGGCTAAAGGTTCTTTAGCTACTACCCAAAAAGAAACCGAAGAAGAAAAATCGGATCTTGAAGGAAAACGTGAAGTTTCAGTCAAACAAGTACCACGCAATTATTACAGTGTTTATCAACGTGTCCGTAAAGCACGGAATGGTCTGGCTGTCGTTCCACTTATGCGAGATGCCTGCAGTGGTTGTCATAACCGTGTCATTCCACAAAAACGGGTTGACATTTATAAAAAAAACCAAGTAATTACTTGTGACTTCTGTGGGCGTTTCTTATATGCCGCAGAAGAAAATGAAGAAGAATAGCTTAAAGTCGGAGAGATGATCGCCCCGTCCCGAAGCTTCGGGATCGGGGAGGAAAGTCCGAACTCCGCAGAGCAGGATGCCTTGTAACACAAGGAGCCCGCGAGGGTTGGAAAGCGCAACAGAGAGTAGACGTCCCACGGCCCGATATTCGGGACGGGGGTCAAGGTGAAACGGTGAGGTAAGAGCTCACCAGTTCTGGTGGCAACATCGGAAGCTAGGCAAGCCCCATCCGGAGCAACACAAATACGGAAGTAACACCTTGCTCGGGTCATGCTTCTGTGGTAGTGGCAACATCAGGCCGGTGACGGCCTGAGCAGATAAATGATCGTCGTCTTGACTTCGGTCAGGTCAACAGAATTCGGCTTATGACCGACTTTAAGCTTATTAATATCATTAGCACATGAGAAAACACTATGAAGTGGGTTTATCCCGACATATCAGGGGACGATGTTCTCGAGTTCAGTGA
>CAYNBL010000113.1:0-7196 GCA_964395205.1 uncultured bacterium
TAAACTATGTTATGAAACTTTATCTGTAAACGATGTTATGAGATTCGTCACTTACCTCTTACCTCTTACCTCTTACCCCTTACCCCTTACCTCTTACCTTCTTCTTTATAATGCTTAAAGAAAAAGGGCTCCGCATTGATATTGCTACGAGCCCTTATTAATTGAAAATATTTATTTGATGTTTATGGTAGAGTCACCACCCTACTGCTTCTTCCAAGTTTGTTAAAAGCAGCGATCTTTATCTTATCTCCGGCATTGACTTTAAAAGGTTTTACATACTTTTTTGATGTTTCATTCGGGTCACTGCCATCCAATGTATATCTGAGGGCTAAGCCCGGAAAACGAATATTCGCTTTAAATACATTGTTTTCTATCATAGCTCCCGGTAGCGGAATTCGGTACTTAACCCCTTTTTGATCTAATTTTGGAAGCTCATGCTGACCAAGCTTATTTGCGAAATGATTCCAGTCCATTTCCCGCATCATATGTGCGAAATCCTTATTTTCTATCACCGACCAATATGGCTGAAGTTGCCACGACCGTTCGGCCAGTCCCAATATTTTAGGAAATGCCATGTATTCCATTCGATCCCAGGTTCTCATCGTTTCGCTCCAAAGCGTTCCGGACATACCCAGAATATTTTTTCTTCCCTCTGGGGTCAAACGAGTTTTACCTTCGAACATTTCTTCTGTTATAGGATCACCGTTAAGTGTTGTTTCCGCACATTTTGTAATATCGTAGGGTGTAAATTCCCAGGCTGATCGGGTATCGGTATAACCACCCCAGTAAAGCCCCTCTTCTTCGGGATCACGATTATAAGCAAAATCAAAATAAAAATTATTGGCTCCAATAAGAACAACAGGAAATCCCGTATTTGCCAATTGATAACCAAGGTCTTCAGCACCCCAGCCCCAAACATTATTCCAGACATATGCTATAATACCATCTTGTACAAGAGAGGGATCCGGATAACGTTGTCTGCCTTCATGTTTACAAGCAACTTCCTCCCAACCCGCAGTATGAATGCCATATTCTTTTAACATAGCCATAACACGTTTTGTGAAATATTTATGCAGTTCCGAAGGAGATTTATATTCATCCTGACTATTTAGAAATGCCTGACAGACCGGTGAATAGGTAAATGCGCCTCTGGGGACCTCATCTCCACCGATATGCAAGGTTGTTAATGGAGCATCGGCTTCTTTATACATAGCAACCAATTCGTCGATCACAACTTGTACAAAGCGATAAGTTGATTCCATGCAGGGATTTGCCGTATTGTCATGATATCGTTGAGCTGAAGTATAATAGGTGGTATCTTCGAAATCCGTTAATAGGTACATGAGTGCCGAATCGGGTTTATCCTCTTCCATATATCGATCATAACGAAGCTCCATTGCCTTTAGGGCCGATCGCATATGACCCGGCATATCTATCTCTGGGATTACTTCAATATGGTGGCTTTTTGCAAAACGCAGTAATTCAATGAAATCTTCACGAGTATAGAAACCGCTGCCATTGCCAATTTCCAGGTCCGCAAAAGGTCCTGAACCGAGAGAGGGTTGCAAATGATCTTTCTCGTCTTTTGAATGTCCGCGGAATGCTCCTATTTCGGTTAATTCCGGTATAGATCTTATTTCTACACGCCATCCTTCATCATCTGTTATATGGAAATGAAGTTTGTTCAATTTATAGCTTGAGATCAATTCCATGAATTTCATGATATGTTGTTTGCTATGGAAAGATCTTGAAACATCAATATGCATCCCGCGATATGGAAATCTTGGACCGTCCACCACATTGATAATGGGGATTGAAACAGCAGTTTTAGACATATTATCTAGGTTCGCAGGAAAAAGGGACAAAAGGCTTTGTATCCCATAGAATACTCCGGCTTCATCTGCACCAACGATAATAATACCTTGTTGAGGATCAGTATTAAGAACATAGGATTCTGCTCTTCCATTTATTCTACTTAAGATTATTCTATCGGGTGCGGTTTCTTTAAAATCATCACTTCTAAATTTTGTTTTTATAATATTTACACCCAGTACTTCATTGAGTTTTTCTTGAAGAAAGCTGGCTTCATTTGATAAGGAACTATGGTAATAAATAGTAAAATCTTTATTAATCTCACATTCACCTTCTTCTAAAGTGATCTTTCCAGGTGAAGGAAATATTGATACTAATTCTTCCTTCGGTATTATCTGAATTGCTTCATTTTCTTTATATCTCATTTCTGCAGTTTGAACCTTCAAGTGATCATAGGAACCTTTTACTAGCCTTGCATCTTCGGGGAATGGCAATGTTTCGGTTTGTCCCGAAGAAAGGATGATCTCTTTACCCAAAGCTTTCTTAATTACAAAATAGCCTCCACTGATCGCATCTGATTTATGGATCGCAAAATGACTTCCAATAAGCGGAAAAGTCATGCTCTCGCCCGATTTTAGTCTTTGAAAAGATTCTGTTGGGTATATGCGATTAAAATCGCCATTAATGGTCTCGCCACCCAGACCTTGCCATTCCTGATCTTCTGTGATGGAACGGAACCATGTAAAATAAAACTCCCAATTATCATTTGATAATGTATAACGGGAATTATTTGTGAATGTTATTTCACATTTGTGCTGATTATCGGCTTTATACTGGTTCTGAACCAATTGCCATGAAACGTCTATTGTGCCTGGATCATTACCGCAAGAAGTCATCAGGATCACCATTGCCAATAGCAAGGTTATTGTTTTCCATGATCTCATTATTATTCCTTTTTATTAGTAACATATTACAATATTTAAGACAAGAAAGAAGAAAATTTTCTCTTTATTTTCAACTCATTATTACGAACGGCAAGTTCACCGACCTCGATCAATTCTTTTACGTGTTCAAAATCCAAGTTATAGGCTCCTTTATATGCCTCTATTGCCACAGTCGCTTTAATTTTCCTATGTGCATTCTTTATGGAACAGGACATGGCGCGGAACATCACATCAAGACTGTTTTTCAAGTCTGATCGACTGACCTTCCTTAGAGGCGATACATCTACTGATAAAACCTTTTTATATCCCATCTGATGGGCAATATTGACAGGCATATTATCAGCAAAAGCGCCATCGATGAACAATCCGTCTTCCATATCATAAGGCTCAAAAAAAGGCGGTATAGCCATTGAGCAGCGTATAGCCTCGGCAAGATTGCCTTCCCTAAAGATCTTTTCTTTTCCGGTCAGCATATCTACCGCATTGGTTGCAAATGGGATCAGTGTATCTTTAATATCAATATTATTCGTTACTTCTCTTAATTTATCAAGTATCTTTTCACCTGACTCAGCACCTCTTTTGGAGCGCAGATGATTTATTGCCTCTCCGGCCTGAAAAACTCTGACCAAGGGACCTTCACCCCATTTCAATGTTTGCATCGTTGATACCAGATTGCGGATATCGAACTCTTCCGTCATAAAATCTTCCAACCACTTGGCAGATCTTCCGGAAGCATACACACCCCCAACAACCGATCCCATTGAAGTTCCAATGATCAGTGACGGTTTTAATTTTAAACGCTCAAGCTCTTTGAGAACACCAATGTGCGCTATGCCGTTACCACCACCACCAGAAAGAACGAGTGCCCATTTCATAAATACCACCCAGTCTGTTTAGTAACATCGAAAAACTATCCTCTACCTTCTCTGCCGCTCTCGGGTCAGAGATCACATAAAGATTGACATGTTTATCCATAAAATCCGTTGTCGCAAGAAAGCATCCGTCCGGTGAAATATCCAAACCGACCGGCTGATTCCCCTGAGCCCATGAAGTCAATGTCGTCATCGATTCGGTATCTATTATCACCACATCCCCGTCTCTTGGGCTGGGCAATGTATAACCCTTGGGATTGTTCGGACCGCGACAGCTGACAAAAAGGTATTTTCCGTCTGGTGTTAAACGAATAGTATTGGGATGACTGTCAACTTCTTCCGTTGCAACAGTTTCACGTTTGATCCAATCATATTTATAGACAAGAGCGAAACGCATATCGTCGTAATAAAGCATTTTCTTTTTGGGGTCAAAACGAATATCACGCATTGCTGAGCGATGTTCCAGCATAGTTTCAACTTTCTTGCCAGTACGAACATCGAAAACTTCAATTCCGCAATCGGTACTATTAGCACCACCATACAGGGTAACTGCCAATGTATCGTTTCCTATCCACGCAAGTCCACGGGGAATCTGCGAGGTTTTTAGATTCCGGATAACCCTGTGTCTTTCCACATCAAAGATCGAAATTCGATTCGAAACCCAATGGGACATGGCAACCTGTTCTTGATTAGGACTGAATTCAAGTGATTTTGTCCAGTCACCCCCGGTATAGCGGCCGGGCTGCAAAGAATCTGCTTTGGGATCATAAATAAAATAATCCGCTGTTGTCATGCGGGTAAACCAAAAATTTCCGTCCCGTTCACGAAAAACTCCTTCTGCATAACCATAATCTTGTGCGGGATCATCACATCCCGGATAAATGGTCTTGATCTTTTCAAAAGGATTGACAGTGTAGATCTGAACAGCAACATGACGTTGTCCAAGTAAGGTAACGTAGACATACTTCCCATCAGGTGAGAACGTACAGCTTTTGGGAGAACTTCCCGTTTCGGCAGTTTTTCTAAAGTAGGGAAATTCTGTTCTGTATTCCCAGCCATCAGCGATAAGAGAATCCTTGATCTGTTCCATTGCAAACATATCATTATACATCAATTCCCCTGCAAACAAGGGAACATATATTACAAACAGAAGGAGTAAAATTTTATTTTTCAACTGGCAAATCCTCATCTTTTAAACAATCTACATAAAATAAATTATTTTTGTAAGATATTAAAAAGGATTTTGAAAAAAAACGAAGAGGATTTAAAGAATTTAGGGGATTAGGATATGAGTTATGAGTTATGAGTTGTGAGTTATGAGTAGAAAAAATATCTTCTTTTTTACTCTTTACTCCTTTCTATCCTACTTTCTCAACTTATCGACACATCAACTCATCGACTTATCGACACATCAACTCATCGACTTATCGACTTCTCACCCCATCAACTTATCGACTTCTCACCCCATCAACTTATCACCCCATCGACTTATCAACCCATCGACTTATCGACTTATCGACCCATCGACTTATCGACCCATCGACCCATCGACTTATCGACTTCTCACCCCATCGACTTATCGACTTCTCACCCCATCGACTTATCGACTTCTCACCCCATCGACTTATCGACTTATCGACTTATCGACCCATCGACTTATCGACCCATCAACCATCAACTATTAACTCTTCGATTTTTCGACTTATTTTTCTTACAATATTATAACACTCGGAACATTTTTTTATTATATTAAACCGCACTTAAAGATAGGAATTATCAATGAAAGAACTTTCACTATTACATAAAGCCAGAACGAAATATCAGCCAAAGCTGCCATCAGTTTTTATCAATGGCCCCAGAGTAAAAATCGTCGAGAATGAAATTGGTTCTTCCGTTGCGGACCAAGACAAGATCAAGGCTCTGTTCCCCAAAACTTACGGGATGCCGTGTATTGGTTTTGAATCGGCCGAAAAAACAGAATTCAAGCCGCTTAATTGCGGTGTTATTTTATCCGGCGGGCAAGCACCCGGCGGGCACAATGTGATCGCTGGTCTCTACGATGGTCTAAAAGCCTGTCATCCCGATTCAAAGCTCTATGGATTCCTCGGGGGTCCTTCCGGTATGACCGATAATGAATACCGTGAATTAGATGCTGATTTTATTGCCGATTTTCGCAACACCGGTGGTTTTGACATGATTGCTTCCGGTCGTACCAAACTCGAAAAAACCGAGCAATATAAAGCAACTGCAAAGAACTGTAAAGCATTGGGAATCGAAGCTCTTATTGTTATTGGCGGCGATGATTCCAACACGAATGCAGCCGTACTGGCTGAATATTTTGCTCAACATGGTACGGGTATTTCCGTGATCGGTGTTCCCAAGACCATTGATGGCGATCTTAAAAATGATATGATAGAAGCTTCATTTGGTTTTGATACCGCAACAAAAGTCTACAACGAATTGATCGGAAATATTCAATGCGATGCGAATTCAGCAAAAAAATACTGGCATATCATTAAATTGATGGGACGTTCCGCTTCACATATTTCATTGGAATGTGCTCTGCGCTCACAGCCAAACATTGCGATCATTTCTGAAGAAGTTGAGGCAAAAAAACAGACTTTACATGAGATCGTTGATGAATTGACTCAAGTGGTCGTGAAGCGATCTAACAATAAAGAAAATTTCGGGTCCATGATCGTTCCCGAAGGCTTGATAGAATTTATCCCCGAAATGAAAAGCCTGATCTCCGAATTAAATGACCTGATGGTTGCCAATAAATCAGAGCTTAACGAGTTCAAAGATTCAGATTCCAAAAGAAACTATATTCTAGAAAAATTACACAAAGAATCGGCTATACTTTACCGATCATTGCCTATAAGAATTGCAGAACAACTGATCATGGAACGCGACCCACACGGGAATGTACAGGTATCCCTCATTGAAACAGATAAACTTCTTGTCTATATGATAGAAGAACAACTCGAAATTCTAAAAGCTAAGGGGAAATACAAAGGCAATTTTAAAACTCATACCCATTTCTTTGGTTATGAGGGACGATGCTCTTTTCCTTCAAACTTTGATGCCGATTATACCTATGCTCTCGGCTATACCGCTTCACTTCTTGCTGAATACAAATGCACAGGCTATATGTCATCTGTACGTAATCTTAAAGATAAAGCTAAAAATTGGATACCAGGTGGTATTCCCATAACACAAATGATGAACATAGAACGCCGTCATGGAGAAGATAAACCGGTCATTAAAAAAGCCCTTGTTGAATTGGATGGACTGCCTTTCAAGACTTTTGCAGCCAATCGTGACAAGTGGGCAATTGAAACATCATACATTTATCCCGGACCTATCCAATACTACGGACCGTCCGAGATAAGCGAAATTAAAACCATTACTTTGGAATTAGAACACCAATAAAGGAGCGTTAATATGTCAAATAAACCTAATTTTAAAGCCGGCGTTGTAACGGGAAAGGTCCTTCTGGACGTTTTTGAATACGCAAAAGAAAACAAATTTGCTTTTCCGGCTGTCAACGTTATCAGTTCAAGTACGA
>CAYNBL010000114.1:0-7195 GCA_964395205.1 uncultured bacterium
ATCTTACTCACTTGGAGGTCTTTATGAAAAAATTAAGCGTATTCTTATTCATACTTCTTACTCTCAGTTCTTGTCAGATATTTTCTTTTTTGGGAGAAAAAGCAAAAGGAAATATGTATTTTGAATTTGAGCTTGAAAACATTACCCCATCAGCTGTTTCTGTAATCTATGAAACAAGCAGTGGTGAGATCAGAACAGAATTATTAAAATTCGCGTCCGCTTATAATGATTTATATACAACAAATACCATCAGCTTGAATACCGGGGACTATACATTAAAGCAATTTTTGGTTATAAATAACTTAGATTCAATTGTTGCGGCAGCACCAGTAAACGGTTCAAGTAGAGCCTCAGAAGTCAATGAAGAGCTACCGATCAGTTTTAAAATTAAAAGGGATGAAACTAAGATCCTAGCGCCTGATATCCTCCCCTATTTGGGAAGCGATACACCCGAGACTTTTGGGTATAATTCAGAAACTGTTAATACTATTAGTCTATATGACGATTTTGGACGTTCAATAAATAACTTCTCATTCGACCTGGTACGCGAGATCATAAAAGGTGATAGCGGAAATGTTTTTATATCTCCTGTTAGTATGATGTACGCATTCGGCTTACTTTATCCCGGAAGCGGTGGTGAAACCACTCAGTCCCTAAGAAATGTCTTTTACTTAAACGATTTCCCCGAAGACGAAGGCTTGTACCAACTTTATAAGGATTTCGGCACTTATCTTACAACACTCGATGAAGGTGTTGATCTATCGCTTGCCCACGCATTTTGGTATAAAACAGGATATCATCCCACCAGCACCTATTTAAATGTTCTAGATACTTACTTTAACACCGAAGTCTCAGATATGGATTTCACAAATACTGTCAACGCAGCTGAAGTGATCAATCAGTGGGCTGCAGATCATACAAATAACAAAATTAAAAATATTGTAGATCCGTCAATGTTTTCAGACGAAACCGCAGCAGTCCTCGCCAATGCCACTTACTTTTTAGGTAAATGGATAAACGGTTTTAATAAAAGCAATACTCAAAGCAAAACATTTTACACCCAAACAGATGAAAGCGCTTCAATTGAATGTAACATGATGCTTGGAGGTTCGTCGGACGACCCATTTAATATGAACTATTACACCAATAGCGATATTCAAATTATTCGCATCCCTTTTAAAAATAACTCTCGCTACGAAATGACCTGTATCATGCCCAAACAAGAAAGTTGCGATGAACTTTTAATACGCTTAGATGATGAGCAATGGAACATCTGGATAAATTTAGCGCGTCCAACGGAAGTTATTCTTGAGATGCCCAAGTTTAAAGAATCATACAAATATGCAATGAACGAACCCTTGAAAGCTCTCGGTTTAACGAATTTATTCATCTTACCCGATTTAAATGGAATGTTCGATGACCTAAATAATTTATATGTTAGTAAAGTTTTGCAAGATACTTATATATCTGTGGATGAAACAGGTGCCGAAGCCGCGGCAGTGACAGTGATAATTATAGATTACACATCAATTGAGCCCACGGCTATTGAAGTAAAACTTGATCATCCTTTTATCTACGCTATTCAGGATACACAGACACATGCGATCATCTTTATAGGAAAAATGACATCGCCAATTTCTCCGGAAAAAGATTAATAAGCTTCGATAAGATTTCTTAAAATTTAGTACCAACAGCCCTAGGTTAAAACCTGGGGCTATTAGAATCTCCACAAAAAGAAAAAGGCTTGATAAATCGAGCCTTTTATATTTTCATTTATTTTCGAGTTACGAGTTACACGTCACGCTTTACGATCTTATAATCTTTCTTCCCAAGCACTACATCTTTATCTATCACAACTTTGACAACATTCTCCATATCGGGAGCTCGGTACATCAGATCCAGCATAATGCTTTCCATAACGGATCGCAAAGCACGGGCACCGGTCTTACGCGTCATAGAACGTTTAACAATTTCATTAAGGGCGCCTTTCCGGAATTCCAATGTAATTCCTTCCTGCTTAAGTAGAAGTTTATATTGTTTGAGCAAGGCATTCTTGGGCTCAGTCAAAATACTGATCATTGCTTCGGCATCAAGATCACTCAGACTGGTAACAACGGCCAGACGACCAACAAGCTCAGGAATGAATCCATACTCAATAAGATCTTCGGGACCGACTTGAGCAAGAAGAGCATTCTTGTCCAAGGTTTTGCCCATCTGTTGTTTATCGCCAAATCCGATCTCTTTTTTTCCGATACGGCGTGCGATCACATCTTCAATTCCATCAAAGGCACCGCCACAAATAAAAAGAATATTTCTCGTATCGATCTGGACCATTTTGGCTTCAGGATGTTTTCTTCCGCCTTTAGGTGGAACGTGAGCTATTGTGCCCTCAAGTATCTTTAGGAGTGATTGCTGTACCCCTTCCCCGCTTACGTCGCGTGTGATGGAAGGATTGGCTGATTTACGCGCGATCTTGTCCAGCTCATCAATGTAAATAATGCCGTACTCGGCTTTTTTAGGATCGTATTCTGCAGATTGTAAAAGACGTACAAGAATGTTCTCGACATCTTCTCCCACATAACCCGCTTCAGTCAATACCGTTGCATCGGCAATGGCAAACGGAACATGCAATTGACGGGCCAGGGTCTGTGCGATAAGGGTTTTACCCGTACCTGTGGGACCTAGCATGAGTATATTGCTTTTATCGATCTCAATATCTTCATTCGACTGATGATTGCGAATGCGTTTATAATGATTATAAACAGCAACGGATACCAGGCGTTTTGCACTTTCCTGACCGATCACATATCGATCCAGCTCAGCATGAACCTGTGAAGGTGTCGGGAGTTTATTAATATCCAATTCTTCAAAAGACTCTTCTGCTTCTTCCGAAGCATGGATGATCTCATGAGCAGCTTCAATACATTCATCACAAATAAACGTATCACCGTAGGCTCCGCTGATCAAGATATCTGCTTCTTCATCGGGTCTGCCACAAAAGTGGCAGATCTTTGGGGATTTATCCATTATTTTTTCTTTTTGATAGTTTTATCGATAATGCCGTAAGTTTTCGCTTCGTTGGCAGACATGAAAAAATCACGCTCGGTGTCATCTTGAATTTTTTTCAAGGTCTGGCCGGTGGCATCACTAAGTATTTTATTGAGGGTCGAGCGCAACGACAGGATCTCTTTTGCATGGATCTCGATATCAGTAGCCTGTCCCTGTGTGCCGCCCAGCGGTTGGTGGATCATCACGCGTGCATTCGGAAGAGCGAATCGCTTCCCTGCCTTACCGGCTGCCAATAACACTGCCGCCATTGAGGCTGCTTGCCCCACGCAAATAGTGACGATATCCGGCTTGATATAATTCATCGTGTCATAGATGGCCAGTCCTGATGTAATAACACCACCCGGCGAATTGATGTAAATATTTACATCTTTATCGGGATCTTCCGCTTCAAGAAAAAGAAGCTGAGCGATCACCAAAGAGCTTACCTGATCATTGATCTCACCATTGATAAACACAATGCGTTCTTTTAAGAGACGAGAATAAATATCGTATGAGCGCTCACCGCGACCGGTTTGCTCTACGACCATAGGAACTAAATTCATTTAGCCATTTCCTTCAGGCGTGCTTTACGCGTTACCTTTTTGATCTTCATTTTTGCAAATGATTTGATGTGATTTATGATCTTTATATTCATAACATCATCATGCAATTGGTTTTTTATCTGTGGAGATTGATAGTATTTTTCATAACTCTCACGCAATTCTTCATTGACGTCTTTTACCATCTCTTTAATTCTTGCGCTGACATCTTCATCTTCAACTTTGATCTCATTGTCTTTGACGATCTTATTTTTAACCAGTTGCCATTTTAAACTTTTTTTCGCTGAATCGCTGTAATTTTCAAAAACTGCTTTTTCATCCATTTCTTGTTCAGACGGATAACGTTTTTTGATATCTTCATAGATGTTCTTTGCCTGTTCTTCTACGACAGTTTTAGGCAATTTAACATCTTTTAATTTATCTATAAAGAAATCAGCGATCTGTTCTTCCAAACGGCTGTCTGTCTGGCGTTTCCAGTAAGCTTCGAGTTCATCTTTGATTTTATCTTTTAGAGCTTTAAGATTTTCTACATCCGGATCAACGGTCTGTGCAAATTCATCGTTCAGTTCGAGTAGTACGTGTTCTTCAACTGATTTAATAGTAAGTTTGAATTCATGTTCATGATCATGATCGTCGCCGGCATGCAGGGTGATCGTTTTTACATCACCCGCTTTTGCATCAAGAAGTTCTTTCTCGACATCACCATTAAAAGGATCCTTACCCAGAACGATCTGACTGTCTTTAGATTCGTTCAGTACTTCACCTTCATGACTAAGTTCTTGAACATCCGCAACTAAATGATACCCACTTTGGGCACCGCCATCAACGACTTTAACTTCTGCGGCATTTTCCCGGAGACGTTGGAGGGATTCATCAATATCTTCATCTTCAATAACATAGGTGCTTTGTTCAAGCGGAAAACCGTTCTGATATTTTGGCATATCCCATTCCGGCATGACATCAAATTTTACTTTAATTTTTAGCGCTGTGCCTTTCTTGAAATCAAGATCAAGCAATTCGGGTTGACTGACAGGGTTCAAATCTTTTTCATCTAAAGCAAAACCATAGTAATCACTGAATTTATCATTGACAAAATCATAATCTATTTGAGGGCCGAATTTTTTTCCCAATAAATTCATTGGAACCATCCCTTTACGGAAACCCGGCAGGCTTATATCTTTTGCAAATTTCTTAACGAATTTTGAATGGTCTTTTTCAATATCTTCCCACGCAAGTTCAAATTCTATTTCGCGTTCGTTTGAAGAGATCTCTTTTAAATTAATTCTCACAGCTTCTCCTTTGTTTTAGCCGCCTAATATACAATGAGATAGGGCAAAAGTCAAAGTCTATTAAAGGAGTATTATTTATCGTACCGGGGGTAATCGAATCATGAACAGTGAACATGTGAACAATCGAACAATTGAAGTAAATATCCTAATTCGAATGCTCGAATGTTCGATGTTCGAAATTCAAGCTGTTTACAGCTTGCGGGGACAACGGCGGTCAAATGGAACTCTTTTTACTTATTGTTTTAAGCTGGGTAATGAATAATTACTTAATCAGCACCATTTTCCTTGAATGCGTGCCATAGCTGCTTTCAAGTCGATAAATGTAAATCCCTGAGCTATGCTTTGAAGCATTCCATTTTACTTTATGCGTCCCAGCCTGATTTAACTCATCAACGAGTGTTTTAAGCAGGTGACCAGATATATCGTAGATGCTGAGTTTAACATAAGAATCTTCCAGTATCGCATAGTCTATAGTTGTGGTTGGGTTAAATGGGTTGGGGTAAGCATTATTCAAGATAAATCCACTATCTCTTAAAAAAGTTTTAGATATCCCTACATATGAAACAGTTCTGGTAAAGAATTTTATCGAGTTACTGTAATAGTCAGCAATATACACATAATCCGTTGTACCATCATAATCATAAGCCACGGCGCAAGGTGCACTTAGCATCTGATGTTGATAAGTTGAAGCGTATTCAGATGAATCGATCAATCCTTGGTTTAACCAGATCAGAGCTTGGTTATTCATAACCATATCAAGATTGAAACCAACTGTCGGAGTTACTGTACTGTCTGTATTGGAGAACAATTTTACATCATAATCATCCAGAGGATCAACAACCAGAACACCATCATTGGCATTATCTCGGCTCATTAACCAGAACCAATCGTTGGGTCCTGAAGAAATATACATAATACCACCGATTTGAACTTCAAGATCAGCCAAATATATCGTATCACAGACATAGCCATCATCAGGATTTCCAACCCATTCGACAAAGTAATCACCACCGAGTGTTGGACTGGCAATAATGCCACCGTCTATGGTACAAGCAAGGTTTCTCCCACCTGGGCCACCTCTTAGTGTATCTACAGAATTAAAGTCAGTATCCCATATGACGATTGTGTTATCTGCTATTTGTTGTGATAAGAAATATTGTTTATTGTCATAAACAAAAGCTTCAATACCTCCTGAACAATTTAAATCTGTAGAGGGACTTTCTTTTATTACAGAATAGTCATCTGCATTAAAAACTCTAATTTTATCATTAGTCCAATCAGCAAAAGCAATGTTGCCATCACCTAGTTTTGCAAAACCACGACTGGAATTAATTGTATCTAGACCCGCTATACCTGTAATTTCAGGTCCAATGGTATCAATTACACCGGTTTTTGGATCATAAACCAGAATAAATCGATCTTGGAGATATGAAGCATTAAATATACTTGTCCATACACATCCATTACCATCTACTTCTACACCAAAGAGGTATGTTGGCTGATATATAATATCCTCTGAATGTTGGGATGGCCCATAGATCGGATTTGATTGCCAAACATATGGTCCGGCAATAATTGAACCGGTTAAAATTAATAATAATGAAACCTAGATTCAAGTAGTAAGTGCAATTTTTTCTCTTTCAAAAAATACTTCATTTGGCGTTAAAAAGCCAAGAGTTTTTCTAGGTCTGTTATTAAGCTTTTTCATAGCCATAATTAACTCCTCATCTGTAATGGTTCTAAAATCTCTGCCTTTTGGAAAATACTGTCGTATCAATCCGTTGGTATTTTCATTTAATCCTCGTTCATACGATGCGTAAGGATGAGCAAAGTAAAAGTCCGTTTCCAGGGTTTCAGCCGTTTCTTCATGTAAAGCAAACTCTTTTCCGTTATCTGATGTGATCGTGTAAACAATATCTTTCAAGGGAAGTAGAAGTTTACTCATTGCTTTACTCACTAAATCTGCTGTTTTGCGTTCAACTTTATAAATAAGACAAATCTTTGTTTTCCGTTCTGTTAACGACACGATAGCCCCTTTATGAGCTTTCCCGATGATCGTATCTGCCTTCCAATCTCCAATGCGTTCTTTCGTCTCCACAATAACCGGACGTTCTTCAATACTCCGTCTATTCTTAATTATACCCCTGCATTCATATGACCCATAGCGTTTTCTCCTTTTCGATTTGCAACGCAAATGTGTGTATAAATTACCACCTGATTGCTTATCTTTAATGATAAACTGGTAGATCCATTCATGACTGATAGATATTCTTTCTTTCAGTTTCATTGTTCCGGATA
>CAYNBL010000115.1:0-6992 GCA_964395205.1 uncultured bacterium
CTATGAAGTGGGTTTATCCCGACATATCAGGGGACGATGTTCTCGAGTTCAGTGAACAATTTCGCTTAACTTATTTATATACTTCCATCTTATTAAATAGAAAGATTCGTTCTAAGGATGCTTTGGCGCAATATTTTAATAAGAAATTACATTCGATTTATGATCCCTTTCTGATGAAGGATATGAATGTTACGGTAAATATTCTGATCAATGCCTGTAAAGAAAAAAAGAAGATCCTAATCTATGGCGATTATGATGTAGATGGCGTGACTTCGGCATCGATACTCTATCTTTTTCTGAAGAAAATGAACGAGTCTGTTTATTACTATATTCCCGAGCGTGAAAAAGATGGTTATGGTGTCTCCCGGGAAGGGCTGGACCATGCCATTGAATTGGACATTGATCTTATCATTACCTGTGATTGCGGTATTACCGCGCATGAACAAGTGAATTATGCAAAAGAACATGGTATTGATATGATTATTACCGATCATCATGAACAGTCCGACTTGCTGCCTGAAGCTATTGCCATATTAAATCCCAAACGCAAAGATAATACGTATCCCTTCCGCGACCTCTGTGGGGCCGGTGTTGTTTATAAACTGGTTGAAGCCATATGCAAAACGATTTATGGTTCTACTGAAAAAGCGGAACAATACTTGGATCTGGTAGCTATTGGAACGGCCGCTGATATTGTCCCGCTTGTAGATGAGAACCGCTGTCTGGTCCGGGAAGGTCTGGCGCGTATTCGTCAGCAGGAATGCCGCATAGGTGTTCTTGAGCTTTTCAATGTCTGCAAGATGGATTCTCGGGATATCTCGGTTATCAATATTGTTTTCGGACTTGCTCCCCGTCTTAATGCGGTGGGCAGAATGGGTTCCGCTTCTCGTGCTATCACTTTATTAACGACGGATGATCGTCCAACTGCACGTCAATACAGTATGATACTACATCAAGAAAACGAAGAACGCCAAAAAGTTGAGCGTAAAGTGACAGAAGAAGCGCTTCAACAAGTCAAAGATAAATACGGCAAGCATTTACCCAAAGCTCTTGTCCTGGCTGGCGATTGGCATCCGGGTGTGATCGGTATTGTTTCTTCAAAAGTAAAAGACAAGATCCATCGTCCGGTTATTCTTATTGCTATAAAAGACGGTCTTGGCAAAGGTAGTGGAAGAAGCATCAGAGCTTTTGATCTTTTTGATGCATTATCTCATAGTTGTGATCATCTCAGCGGTTATGGCGGACACCAAATGGCAGCCGGTTTAACCATTAAAGAAGAGGATATTCCCGCTTTTGAAAAACAATTTATTGCTTATGCTAACGAACATGTCAGCGACGATATGCTGGAACCTGCGATCTATGTGGATGCAAATATCGAAATTCAGGATATTAATGACAGGCTTATGAAATTCCTGCATGATATGGAGCCTTTTGGTCCGGAGAATATGCGGCCGAAATTCAGTATTAAAAATATCAGCGCAAGCAATACAACACTATTGAAGGATAAACACCTTAAATTTGCGATAAAAGGAGAAAGCGGCTCAATAAACTGTATCGGATGGAATATGCTGGAACAGTATGAGTTGGTTATGGACCCATCCCAGCGCATGGATATGGTCTTTGTTCCGACCATCAACGAATGGAATGGTATTAAAAGAATTCA
The DNA here is from genome assembly GCA_964395205.1 of uncultured bacterium. Lineage (GTDB taxonomy): Bacteria > Fidelibacterota > Fidelibacteria > Fidelibacterales > Fidelibacteraceae > M50B103. Next base: position 1,664 of record CAYNBL010000115.1, read on the forward strand.
ACTTGTCATAAAAGATATCCGTCAATACATCTCATAAGTTTTCATTGATTGAAGCGTGAAACTGTCTTATTTTTCTGTAACAACGCACCGAGGTACTAATGTTAGTAAAAAATAAAGAAAATAAAAAACAAGCTAAAGTCTCTTTTTGGACAGTAAGTGTTCTCGTCTTGCTTGTCTTGTTCTCTACATTTATGACACCCAAAAAACAAACCTATCAATATAATTACCAGGTTGGTGATATTACGCGCATGGATATTATTGCACCCTATGATTTTGATATTTTAAAACAACAATCTGCTATTCAACGAGAACAGGCCGAAGCCATTAAAAAAGTCCCCTTTGTTTTTACCGAAGATGATGAGGCTGAGGGCGAACAATTGAATCGTACAGAATTGTTTTTTCAGATGGCGAAAACTCTGGATCAACGATATAATAAATACCAAAACTCAATACAGATAAGAAAACTTCAGCGTTACAGCACCGATGACTTTGCAAAATTGAACGAAACAGTACGCACAGACAGTAATGCATATCGTGCAATTGTAAATGCATTTGAAGAACAATATGATATTCATGTTTCAGAATCTCCGTATAAGGAAATATACGTGCCAAGCGAAGACAAGCGTATTCCTCTTGATACCCTGCGCATGAAATATATCACTCACCTCTCAACTCTCTTTGAAAGCGGTATAACGGATATTTCCCTGGATTCGATCTTGTCCACACAGATCTCCATAAGAAAACAGGGAGTCGAGACACCGGCAACGGTCAAGAATATGTTCGACCGCAGCTCTGCGACTGAGCAGCTGACGGAAAATCTTGCAAAAGATTATGATATATATTCTCAGAAGATCCTGATATCACGTATTGCCCACCTCTTGATAAAACCAAATATGATCTATGACAAAGAACGCACGACCACGCGTCAGGAAGATGTCATCGGCCGTATTCCTCTTGTAGTGGGCAAGGTTTTCAAAGACGAAAAGATCGTTGGTGCCAACACGCTTATTACCCAAGAGATCTATCAGAAACTATTTTCCCTGAACTATGCAGAAGAAAAACGGTCAGCCAACCTTCAAGGTATGAATGCCATTCTGAAGATACTGGGGGATGTTATGATCATGAGCATGTTATTCATGGTATTCGTGCTTTTCCTTATCATGTATGACAAAAAACTATTTATTGATGTGAACCGTTTTTTACTGTTAATTATTTGCCTTGTGATCGCCCTTGGTTTGGGCTCTGCTGTCGCTTTATTAGCGCCCGCACAAATGATATTGGTGCCTATTACCATCACTGCAATGCTTCTTATGATCTTCTTTGATGAACGGGTTGCCCTGATGGGATCATCCGTTGTACTTCTTGTGCTATCATATATTATGGGTGGCTCTTTCCACTTTATTCTTATGCACGCTTTCCCCGTTGTGATGGCAATCATAGCATTGGGGCGTAGCCGTACAAGAGAAAATGTTCTGCGTCCGCTATTGTTTATTTTGATTGGATATTCTGTTACGATCGGAGCTATGGGTATTGCCTATCTGGATCCAATTCAAAAAACTTTAATTACAATGGGGATGGCTTTTGGGAATGCAATTGTATCTGTGCTTGTCACAAACGGTTTGATGATGATCATAGAACGAATTTTCGGTGTGACCACCAGCCTGTCACTTTTGGAACTTTCAGACATGAATCGTCCTCTGTTGAAACGCCTGTCACTTGAAGCACCCGGAACTTTCAATCATTCTATCGTGGTTGGAAATCTACTTGAAGCTGCTGCGGAAAAGATCGGAGCCAACAGTCTGCTTGCCCGAGTTGGTGCCTATTATCATGATATTGGGAAATTATCCAAAGCCGACTATTTTGTCGAAAACCAACAAGGCGGCGAGAACAAACTAGATCAACTAAAGCCACATATGGCGGCTAAGGTTATTATTTCGCATGTACGCAACGGACTTGAACTGGCGGATCAGGAAAAACTTCCCGATGTGATCAAAGATTTTATTGCCACTCATCATGGTGCCATGACGGTTGATTATTTCTATCAAAAAGCACTTAAGGAGTCAGGTGAAGAAGGTACCCAGGAAAATGAATTTCGTTACCCGGGTCCCAAACCGAAGACCAAAGAAACTGCTCTTCTTATGATCGTGGAAGCTGCCGAAGCCGCTGTACGGTCGTTGCCTAAGGCGACCCCGCGTAATATTGAAGCAAAGATCAAGGAAGTTATCAGCAAACGTCTGAATAGTGGTCAACTGGATGAATGCCCTTTGAAATTTGCCGATCTTACCAAGATCTCATCTGCCATTTATCCTCTGCTTGTAGGACTTTATCATGAGCGAATTCCTTATCCTGAAGATAAGAAAGAGGAAGATAAAATTGAGGATATAGCGATAACGAAAGAAGAAAAAGCATGAGCCAAATTGTAGAATTCTTTCGTGAAAGTACTGTTGACATTCCTCTGGACGAAAGCGAGGCGAAAGAACTCATTTTCAAAGTAATGAAAGATCTTGGGAAGCCGGAATTTATCATCAATATCATTTCTTTGGAAGACGACGCCCTGCGTAAAATGAAAAAAGAATATTTTCAGCAGGATGTCTATACGGATATCATTTCTTTTACAATAGATGAAGAACCGATACTGGAAGGGGAATTATATATAAGCCCCGAACGTATTCGTCAGAATGCGGAAAAATTTAAGCAAGCGCTTGATCGGGAATTTGCGCGCATTTTTATTCATGGCGCTTGTCATCTTTGCGGTTATAATGATATAACAGATGAGGAACGTCGGGAAATGACAGAACTTGAAAATCGTTTTTTAACACAATATTTTGATAAATAATATGTCCATTGCTTTAAACATTTTGCTTTTTGTCATGCTGTTGATATTTTCCGGAATATTTTCCGGTTCGGAAACAGCTTTATTCGGTACTCGCAAAGAAAACTTGCATAAGCTGAAGGGTATTGCGGCAAAACGCACGCTAAAACTTCTCAATAAACCTCATAAATTGCTTATCACCATCCTGATTGGTAATACTGTTGTCAATATTGCACTCACAACTTTATCGGCTCTTATGACGTATGAATTGTCTAAACAATATGCCTGGTCTCATTTGCTGACCGCTTTTCTTGAAGTTGTTGTTATTACCTTAATGGTGCTTATTTTCGGAGAGATCGTTCCCAAAACAATTGCCTTGCGTAATACTCAAAAAGTCAGCTTGAGCATGAGCTGGTTTATCGGTATCTGTTACACGCTGTTTTTTCCATTAACCATTATTTTATATTTTATCGGGCGAGCTACCGAGAAGTCCTTGAAAATGGGAAAGGATAACCTGATAGACAATGAAGAGGATATCAAGACCTTGGTACAGATTGGTGAAGAGCGTGGTGAATTTGAAGTAAAAGAAATTGAGATGATCACGTCGCTGCTCGAATCTACCGATACTTGCGTAAGAGAGATCATGATCCCTCGACCGGATATGATCGCTGTGGATGTCGATCGAAGTATTGATGATATTTTCTTCTTTGTTGCCAATCAACCCTTTGCGAGATTTCCGGTCTTTAAGAAAAACCTGGATAATATTATAGGTTTTATTTTTGAAAAAGATGTTCTGGCATATCTCGACGGGAACAAAAAAACAGAAATAGAAAATCTGATCCATCCACCGCTTTTTCTTCCCGAGAAATGTTCCGTATCACATGCTATTCGGGTTTTCCAGGAAAAGAAAACTAAGATCGTTGTTGTGGTTGACGAATATGGTGGTACGAGTGGGTTGGTTACCTTGGAAGATGCCATAGAAGAGATCGTCGGCGATATCCAGGATGAGAATGAAGTACAAGCTCCATATATAAAATGGTTGACCCCAAATGAATGCGCCGTTAATGCCAGTATTAATTTGGATGACCTGGAAGAAAATCTTGATATCACATTCTCTGAAGAACGGGTTTATGATACTTTAGGTGGTTTCGTCATGGATCATCTGGGCCGTATTCCCCAGAAGCATGATTCTTTCCGTTATAAAAACCACATTTTTGTCGTTGATGAAATGCAGCACCGCCGGGTACAACGAATACGCATCACACGTACGCGATGATCTCTGGGCGCTGGGCACTGAGCACTGGGCACTGAGCACTGGGCACTGAGCACTGGGCACTGAGCACTGAGCACTGGGAATGATGAGATAGAGAAGAACGGTGTAAACTGTCATCCTGAACGAAGTGAAGGATCTATTCATGCCACAGAGAAATCAATAAAGGAACAGAGTAATACAATGAAAGAATTCGATGAACTGATTGATGTTGTTCGTGCCCTCAGAGCCCCCGGGGGCTGTCCCTGGGACCGTGAACAGACTCGTGAGTCACTGATACCCTATTTCCTTGAAGAGGTCCATGAGGTCATTGAAACCATTGAACATAAAGAGGTCGATAAGCTTCGCTACGAACTGGGTGATGTATTATTGCATATTGTTTTCCAAACCGTAATTGCGGAAGAGAATAAAGAATTTACCTTTGAAGACGTATGCAACGGTATCCGTGATAAAATGGTCAATCGCCATCCACACGTTTTTGATTCCGATAATGAGTATACTGCCCAGGAAGCCAAAACCATTTGGGAACATGAAAAGGGAAAAAAGAAAAAAGGGAAATTGCTGGATGGTATTCCAAGGACTTTACCCGCATTACATAGATCGTATCGCATGCAGCAAAAAGCAGCCGCTATGGGATTTGATTGGGATAATGTAGAGGATGTCTGGAAAAAAGTCGATGAAGAATTCGGTGAATTCAAAGAAGCTCAGGCATCCGGGAATAAAGCACATGCCATGGAAGAATTTGGTGACATTCTCTTCTCCCTTGTGAACTTGTCCCGTTTTTATGATATCCATCCCGGAGAAGCTCTCAAAAAAAGTAATGACAAATTTTACCGACGTTTTGGTAAAGTTGAAGAACATTACAAAATTGAAAATCGATCGATGAAAGAAGAGTCGCTTGAAGAGTTGGATAAAGTGTGGGAAATGGTGAAGAGCAAGGAGTAGAAAGAGTAGAGAAATATTATGTTGATGTAAAGACGCAAAATATTGCGTCTTTAAAGACCTTCCGGCTGACGTCCGAACGTAGAGAGGATCTGCCGGATGGTCGAGAAAGAATGGAGATGAGACGTAAGAAGTGTAGGGAACAGGCATGTCTGTTCCTCTTTAATTTGTTCCATACTTCCATAAATTTTGCGTTGAACAATTTGCACAATCCAAACTGCCTATCTTAAAAAATATTTATCGTAAAAAAAGGCCTAATGGTAATTTTAGGGGGCTATTTTGCCAAAAAATGGTCAGTTAAGATG
>CAYNBL010000116.1:0-6955 GCA_964395205.1 uncultured bacterium
AATTGGGAAGTGAATATTTACTTCATAAATCACATATCAACATTCCTTGTTCTGAAATCAATTCGTGACACCCATCTACTTGATTCTTGAATCTTTTTAGGCTGATTACTGTTTTGTGTTTACTGCTTACTTAATTAAAAAGCCACCCGATTAAAGGTGGCTCTTTATAAAAACTGTAGAATTAATTCTTAACGATGTTCCGAGCTTTCTTTTTCGCTACTGTGTTCACCGTTTTCTCGGGAGCTGTGTTCGCCTTCTCCACCTTCGCTGGAACCGACTTCGGCATGCGTGCTCCAAGCTGTAAAAATTTCGCCTGCTGCACTTAACTTGACCTTACGTATCTCACCGGGAGTCAATGTTATGGGAGTTGTCGGACCTAACTCTTTGCCATTGGATAAATGAATCTCAACTCGAACACTGGACAATGGTTTTTCCGTGACATTTTCTACTGATCCCATAAATGCACTTGCTTCTTCGCTGTAGGACAGGATCAACTTAACACCATTCTTAATCTGAACGAATTTCTTTGTTTTAGTGTACTCTGTTCCGTCTTCTTCACCTTCACCCGTTTTATAATCGCGTTCATGTGATTCTTTACTTTCGCTAACTGTTGCTTTTTCTGATTTATCACTGTGTTTCTTGTTCTCTGCGCATGCTATGAACATACTTCCAAGAACTAATACTGCCAGTAACATGATCAACGTTTTTTTCATGATCTCCCTTTTTAGTTTATTGTTTAATTTAGTTAATTTTGTTTTAGAAACTTACTATAAAATCATATCGGTCACTTTTTGGTCACCGTGATCACAAAAATACCCACAAAAAAAGAGTAAAACTCGCTAGATAATTAGACTTTTATTGCGAATTAGATTGATTCGGGCATTATACTAACACATCACACTGTCTGAATAATGGGGGGAAGGTCAGTAGCTCTTTATTTAACTAACACATGAAACTGTTCGATTTATAGAGGGGAGGGGCAAATTCAATCAATACTAAACATTTACTAAGAATTAATCTAATAATCATAGGTATTAAGAATGAATATTTATATAATTTATAATTATAATGCGATATTTAGTATTGGGAAAATTATCATGAGCTTCGTAATTGTGATTCACAAAGTTATTGGGGGCGAGAAGAGCTTAAAATGATTACTTGCCAAAGAATTAGAGGTATACACTCAGGAATATTATAGTGATCAACAATGTATTTTTCCTAAAACATTTCAATGAAAAACGAATAATAATTTTATGGATAAACAAATTACATATGCAATGACCGGCGAAGTTAAGATCGGGAATAAAAATACGATTTTAAGATCAGGCGCCATTGGCTCTTGCTTAGTAATTATTGCTTATGATAGATCTAAGCAAGCTATCGGCATGGCTCACATAATGCTTCCGGGAAAAGCGCCTGAAAACAAGGGTATAAAACAAACCAGATATGCCGGCAATGCAATAGATGAATTGGTAAATTTATTGGGGCAAAATGAGGTAAATACAAGAAATATTCATGTTTGCCTCGCAGGTGGAGCAAATGTTTTAAAAAGAGAAGGTGATGATATTGGGCGGGAAATCATAGCTTCCGTAAAAAAACTTTTAAAAGAAAAAGAAATTAAAATAGTAGCTGAGTCTTTGGGTGGAATCATGAGAAGAAGCGTTTCGCTGAATGGTGAAACGGGAGACGTAAATATTAAGATCGGAGACGAAGCGGAAAAATTATTGTGGAAATTTAGAGATTGAGAAATTATCCGGTTTTAGCTTAAGCTAGGCCGTAACAGATGGATTGCACAATAGAAAAAGATATCAATTGGAGGTTTTAGATGAACGATACAGATAAAAATATAGAAATGCTTAAGGCCGCCAACCAACAACTTGAAGTAAATAATCAGCAGCTTATTGCAGCTGAACAGCAATTACGAGCCAGTAACCAACAGTTAGTGGCAAGCGAACAGAAAATTAAAAAGCTTGCTCACGATCTTGGTGAACGCATAAAAGAACTGAATTATTACGATATAATAGCAGAATCTATCAAAACAACAGAAATTATTGAAGAGATCGCGCAGGATATAGTCAATATCATTCCATCGACCTTTCAGTATCCCGAAATAACCTGTGCTAAGATCACCCTGTGGGATAAGGAATTCAAAACCAAGAACTACAAGAAAAGCGACTTAAAATTGAATTCTGATATAATAGTAAATAAAAAAAGAATCGGAGAAATAGAAGTTTGCTATTTGGGGAAAGGGTCTCAGGGAGATAAAGGACCTTTCCTGAAAGAGGAAAAACTCCTATTGGATAACATTAGCGAACGTTCAGGAAGAATTATTGAACGCAAGCAGGCGGAATTAATGCTAAAAGAAAGTGAGTCAAAATTCCGCACTATCTGGGAAAAGGGGACGGATGGAATGCGGATGACAAACGCAGAAGGTATTGTAATCCTGGTCAATGAAGCTTATTGTAAAATGATGAAAAAAACACGTGAAGAAATTGAAGGAAAACCGTTAAGCGCAGTATATGAAGAGTCCAGGAGGGCAGAGGTTATGCGTAAACATGGCAAGCGTTTTTGTTCCCGAAATATCCCCGCCCTTTTAGAAAGGGAATTTGTCCTCTGGAACGGGAAGCAGATTTTTCTTGAATTATCAAATTCATTTATAAAAATGCAGAGTGGAATAACAATTGTGTTCAGCATTATGAGGGATATCACCAAACGCAAGCAGGAAGAAATAGAATTGATCAAAGCTAAAGAAAAAGCCGAAGAAAATGACCAGCTTAAATCCACATTTCTATCCAATATGAGTCATGAAATTCGCACTCCCATGAATGGTATTTTGGGATTTACGGGATTACTTAAAACACAGCAGCTTTCAGGCAAGGATCAAGAAAATTATATAAGTATTATTGAAAAAAGTGGAAAGCGCTTATTAAGAACCATTAATGATCTGATAGATATCTCAAAAATTGAATCCGGTCAAATGGAAATCCATATTGCAAAAATAAATTTAAATAAGCAGTTCAATGACTTGTTCTCCTTTTTCAAACCCCAGGTTGAGGAAAAAGGACTTCAATTATCTATGAGTTTACCCGATAAAGAAATGCTTATAGATACAGACGGTGATAAGTTATATGCCGCTATGGTTAATCTTATTAAAAATGCAGTGAAATATAGTCATGAAGGATCCATTAAATTTGGCTATGAGAAAAAAGGAAACTTACTTGAGTTTTTTGTAAAGGATACCGGTATCGGTATTCCCGAAGATAAACTAAAAAGTATTTTCGAACGCTTTGTTCAAGCAGATTCCAGTTATTCAAGCGGATTTGAAGGGGTCGGGCTGGGGCTTTCCATTGCAAAATCCTATGTAGAAATGTTGGGAGGTAAAATTTGGATGGAATCTAAAGAAGGAACTGGATCGCAATTTTATTTTACACTTTCTTATCATCAGAGTCAGAGTACGATAAAGGCGGATATAGCAGATAGTGATAAAAACAAAAAGCTATCTTTTAAAACAAAATCCACGATACTCATTGCTGAAGATGAGCCGACTTCATTATTGTATTTAAAGATCCTTCTAGAGAATATAAGCGATAAAATAATCGAGGCAACAAATGGTGAAGAAGCTGTTGAATACTGCAAGAATAATCCGGATATTGATCTGATATTAATGGATACCAGAATGCCGATAATGGATGGTACTATTGCTACACGTGAGATCCGAAAGTTCAACAAAGATGTTATTATTATAGCACAAACCGCTTTTGCAATGAGTGGCGATCGTGAAAAAATGATCGCTTGGGGCTGTAATGATTATATCAGCAAGCCGATAGATAGCAATGAATTATTAAATATGATCAAGAAATATTTAAAATCATAAAGACTAAAGACAATAAATCAAGCAAGATACTCTCGAATTAACTTTCTACATATTTTCACATATTAAGCGAGTTATAAAGCATTGTAATATATGGTGATACAATACTATTTTTACAAAATCAATTTCACCAGCCACATTTTGGTACACATGAACCCCTTCTTCGCCTAGGCTTCGAAGGGCAGGCTTAAAACCCGCATGGATAAGTAATCTAGCGAGTTCTAAACTCCTGTAAAATAAAACTTTGCCACGGCGTAGGAGAGAGAGGGGGCGGGGTGTGGAGTGTGAGAGAAAGAGTCTGTCATCCTGAGCGAAACGGAGTGAAGTCGAAGGATCTATTCATAGTGCTGAAAAGATATAAACGATGAGATATAAGAGATGAGATATAAGAGATGAGAGATGGAGTTCGGAGATAGGGATAGCGAAGGCTGGACTTAGAACTCCTCATAAATGGGGAGTATTTTTTAGGCCGTTTATACAAAATTATGTACCCCTGTTTTCCAATTAAAAATAAAACCTTTTGATATTTGTAGCAAAAATCACGAAAATACATAGTTTGTATAAATAAAAAACGACACGAATATAAGAGCTTGGAAATCATATCAAAAGGAGAATACAGCCTGCTTCATTTTGTAGCAAGATTACGAAAAATATAATTGAATGATATACATAAGGGAGGAGAAAGCATTAACATGAAAAAATTAACATGGGTCATTCTGTTAATATGCCAGTTTGTCTTAGCTGCTAACGTCGGAATTATCCCAACACCCCAGCAGGTTGAACTCTCTGGCCAAGGGTTTTGGCTAAGCGCCAAGGCTGATTTTGAACTTGTGGGAAATCCGCAAAACCTGAAAAAGGGCCAGGAAATCCTATCAGAAGCATTAGCCGAAATAGCCGGTGGCAGCGCCGAAAAAACAAAGTCGATAATCCTTGAGAAAAAGGATGATTTTAAGATTGACAACTTAAGCACAGAACAACTGTCTGAGGCCTATTCTTTAGAAATTTCACCTGAAAAAATCCTGATCCAATCCGGGACCGACAAGGGATTGTTTTATGGATTGATGTCAGTGACCCAGTTGGTAAAAGCTGCCGAAGACGGCACAATTCCAACACTCAAAATCCTGGACTATCCGGATATGACTTGGCGTGGAATTTCCGATGATTTCAGCCGTGGCCAGGTTTCCACCATGGAAAATTTCGAAACCATTCTGCGTTTTTTGGGTGAGTACAAACAGAATATCTACATGGCTTATATGGAAGATGTAATTCAGATGGACCAATACCCTGATATCGGCGTTGGGCGCGGCGCGCTTTCAAAACAGGAAATTGCCGAATTGCAAAAAATTGCCGAACAATATTTTGTGCAGGTTATCCCGATTTTTCAAACACTGGGTCACTATGAAAACATTCTGTCCAATCCAAAATACATGCAATATGCTGAATATCCGGGAGCTGCTTCCTTAAACAGCTCTGATAAAAACACAGACCAGTTCCTTTTCAATATGCTTGATGAAGTCATTCCGCAATTTGAAAGCGAATATTTTCATATCGGTTGTGATGAGTCGCGTGATGTTGGGTTGGGAGCAACCAAAAAATTAGTCAAGAAAAAAGGCAGCGCGCGGGTTCATGCAGACCATTATAACAAGGTCTATAATAAAGTGACTTCATATGGAAAAAAGGTCATGATGTACGGTGATATTATTCTTCGTCATCCTGAGATCATGGACTTGATCCCAAAGGACATTATTATCGTTGACTGGCATTACCGGCCAAGCGATCATTATCCTTCAATCCAACAATTTAAAAAAACCGGATTTAATTTTCTGGTTTCACCTGGCATTCACAACTGGCGCCAAAACATTCCCAATTTCACCAAGGCCTGGATCAACATTTCCAATATTAATTATGAAGGATATCTGCAGGGCGCTTTGGGCTCAATCAATTCCAGTTGGGGCGATTACGGCGGCCTGAATTTTCGGGAAATGAACTATATGGGCTATGCCTTTGGTGCAGAATCCAGCTGGAATCCATCACATATGGATGGAAAAACAATCAGGCAACGCTTCCTGAAACAATATTTTGGAACGGACTGCACAACAATGGAATCATTGTTTCTTATATCAAATGAAATCCCGAACAATACCGATTTAAAATTCATCTACAGAAATCCCTTTTTACCCGATATAAACGATCGAAGAGACAGATTGTTTTCATCTGCCCAGCTGATCCAAAACGGGGAACTTACTTTAAAACTGATTAATCAATTACGTCAAAAAGATATCCGCAATGTCGATAAACTCGATTATTTTGAAGTTGGCGCGCGAATTGGAATTGTGACCGGAAAAAAGACAGCATTAAAACAAAAAATAGATTTTTACACAGAAAACGCTTACACAGATAAAATCACAAAAGAAATCCAGCAGCAATTTATTGACGAATGTAATTGGTTAATCACCGAAATCTCTGACTTGGAAAAGACCTACCAAGAACTCTGGCTACGCACCAACCGTCCGGATAACCTTGAGAGATTGATGACTATTATGCGACAACAGGCTGCATATATCGACAAAGCAAAACAGTCTCTGGAAAAAGGCAATTACGATATCAACCAGGAAATTTCATCTAAATGGATAACCGCGAAAGTTTATAAAGAAGGAAAAGATGCGCCGCCGGCATATTTGCGCAAGCAGTTTGAAATTGGAGGCCCGGTAAAAATCGAATCCGCCTGGCTGCAGGTTGTTGGTAACGACGCCGCCGAAGTTTATCTCAATGGACAGAAAGTCGGGGTTGTGGCCGCAGCTAAATCCGGGTCACTAATGGCCGAGAAAAAGCGGGTTGGATATTGGGATGTTTCCAAGCTGCTGCAGAAAGGGACCAACACGATCGCCATTGATGTACAAGCTTACAAATTACATCGACCCAGCTGCGCAAATGTTTATCTCGAATATACCACGGCTGATGGCAAAACCATTATTGCCAGTGATTCAACATGGCAGGCCGCAAGCTCTGTTAAAAAAGACTGGCAGCTAGGCAAAGATAAAAGAGGCAAATGGCATAATGCGCTGATCTTTGAGGAGTATCCCC
>CAYNBL010000117.1:0-6906 GCA_964395205.1 uncultured bacterium
CAGAAAGAAAATATATTCATTGAATTCAAAAACACCCTTAAAGCATTGAAGTATAGTTCACTACTCACAAGATATTAATTATCAATTGTCCTTTATCAATTGTCAATTATTTCTCCCACGCATCCTTCACAACCGGATTTTTCTCAAAGAATTCTTCCCGGTCCTTTTTCTTTACCGCGTTCAGCGGACAGGCAAAATTGATACAGTGCGAGCAATAGAAGATATGCAGGAGGCTGAAAACTAGGATGAGTGCACCTAAGTAGATCCCCATCAACCAAAATCGTTCTTGCAGTCCAAAAACGATCGCCGGTGGTGCCAGTATAATGATAAATCCGGCAAAGAAGATAATGCTTTCTATCAGGGACATGGGTCCGGGACGATATTTCCAGATCTTGGGCGAGCCATAGTTTGCCCAGCATTTCAAACTGTTTAGTTTCGGTTCGGCATAGTGCGGACAATGGGAACACATCACCCGGATCTCAATCAAACCGAAAAAGGAAAATGTAAAAACCAGCCAGGCGGCAAAGACCCACACAGAGAAAGTGAACATCCCGTAGCCCGCAAATACGAACAAAGGCATGAACATGCCCAGAAACCAGACGAGTCGTTTTCCGGTAAAATGACAAAATAGTGTCTTTGAAATGTGACACCCGTCACAATTTTCTTCCTTGCAGGTGTGCAGGGGCTGTTTGGGGTCTAGGAACATGTTACTCATTTTATGTATTCCTTTATTGTCTGTAGGCACTAGGCACGAAGCGGTAATCAAATTGATCTCAGAACAAGGAACACCCCTTCTACGCCGAGGCTACGAAGGGCAGGCTGATATGTGATATTCGAAGTGAATATTTACTTCGTAATTCAAAAATCGTTAATCCTTGTTCGTTATTCTACCCAAATCGTTTCTTTCAGCCCCACACTGTAAACATTTTTTCCTGTGTACACTCAGCTTTGCCCCACACTCAGGACAAGCCCATCTTTCCTCTTCATGTTTAAGAAATGCTTCCATGCCATTTTCTTTAATAAACGCCAAATTCTCAAACATACTCATCCCATATCTCGTGCTGTAGCGTTTATCAAGTTGCTTCATGCGATAGCAGGGGTAGGTGGGACAATCGTAACAAAAGCCGGAATTGGTCAATGCCAATTTTTCACAATTGAAGATCACGCAGTTCGTACAGCCGCCCGACCGGTAGCCTTCTTTTGAACGGCACCCGTTGCAGGTATTTTTCTCGCGCATATGCCCGATGCAGATGTTGCAATTCATGCCACAAGGAGCGATCATTAAAGATTCCATATAATTCCCCAAAAATATTTTTGTCATCTCGACTAAGTCCGCCTTAGCGGGCGCATGGAGAGATCTCAAATAAAAGTGTACGAACCGAGTGATCAAAGTTTGAGATTTCTCCGCTCCTCCGCCAGCTGGCGGATCCGGTCGAAATGACAGATAAAACAAACCACAGATTACCAGTCTACGCTCTTCGAGCTACGCCCGGCAGGCGCAGATTACACAGATAATTGTCAATTGAAAATCGATCATTCCATTGTCCTTTGTCAATTATCAATTGATATTCCACAGGGAGCGATCATCAAAGATTCCATATAATTCCCCAAAAATATTTTTGTCATCTCGACTAAGTCCGCCTTAGCGGGCGCACGGAGAGATCTCAAATACAAGTGCACGAACGAGTAATCGAAGTTTGAGATTTCTCCACTTCGTTCATCCGTCAGTCGACGGATTCACTCCGGTCGAAATGACAGATAAAGCAAACCCATCCTTCGACCCGATAGGGCTAAGGCATGGCACGGCACTTCACTCAGCCTGCCCTTCGTAGTCCCGATCCTTCGGGACGTAGAAGGGGTCGAAATGACATTATAGTACTTTGTACTTCTACAACTTTGCCGCTAACTGATAGACGAAGAAGGGTCAATTGATTCAAGCTTCTTTAAACCGGATTTTTCAATTCAGCAAGAAAATTGGAGACCAATTGTGTGTTTGCTTCTTTTATATCAAAGATTTCCGGGTTAAAATCTTCATTGAAACATTCACTAAATTCCTTATAGTCCTTATGTTTGGGATTTTTTATAATTTCCAGCATATCCATATATCCCCAAATACCGTGAGAATCTTCAGGAGGACAATTCATTTTACCTTTAATGCAGATTGGAAACGGTAATTTTCCATCCATTTCATGGATCTTTTCAAGAGTAATATAATGCTCCCAATCATCACCAAAATCATATTCATACATGATTTTATCTTTTTCTTTAGTTAACAGGTCTGAGATTATTGTGTTTTTATAATCGATCATGTAACTGTCGTCCCAATAATCAATATCATCAGGTGTTCTTGGTGAATAGTTAATATCATCCTTGATAAATTGATGAAGGTGGTAGTTCAACCAACCCATACTTGCTTGAATAGCGAGATGAAGATCCGGTAATAAAGAAGTTGAATTTATCAAAATTCTACGCCAAATCCTTGGCTTGGAATCTTTAAGCAGAATGTGAATTTGATACACGGAAGATTTCATAATATTTTAACCTTTCGTTGAAAGTTTTATCATTTTATTCAATTTCGGGTAATAATTCATTCGGCAAATTTTTAATAATTGCTTGCAGATAACGTTCATTATGGTATTCAAACCACAATTGGCGGTATTCCGAGTTTTCGACAATAGCTTTAAAATGAGCAAAAGGACGACGTTTTCCCAAGGCGATTTCTAGTTTCGCTTGCATTTGATGATCACTTAAGGTTTCAATAAAATCTTCCATAAATTTATAGTTTTCCCAAGATTCCAGTGGTTCAAGAGTTATGGAATTTTTCCAAGATTCAACTTCGGCAATATCATTCGCCCAGTCATCATGCATACCGTTATTCTCAATGTCTTCTTGGGAAGGCAGTGCTTTAATCGTATTATCGTCAAGATTAATATGGATTTCTAATCCACAATCTAATTCGCCTGCTATATGTTTGATTTCTTTTTCGCTTAGTTTCATGCTGTTCCTCATTTTTATAATATTATTAACTTATTATTAATTGTGTCTCGCTTTGCAGGGCTAATATTAACAGCATCAGCATAATCATTCCACAAAGTAACAACCTTATTAACTTCTTCAATGATCTGGCCTGCTTTTTTAATGTTCATTGATCTTGCAAGCTCGAGAATATCTTTTTTTTGGATATTTTTTCTTTTGCCGTTTATGCTTAGGACATGCTGGTTGATCCATTTGTTTTGACTGTCGGAAGCAAAGCACATGTCATAAGCCGGCGCTAGTTCCCAATTGTATCCCTGTCTAAGTCTAAAAGCAAAATTCTTGGTGTGATCATCATGGTTTACTGCGAGCACATTAAAAACCATTCTACGAAACATCTGCTCAACATCGGGATAAGGTAAATGTAATTCTCTCATGGTTTGAAATAATTGTTCGTAAGAGAAACTGTTGGTTTCGTTGTAATCGAAATGTTTCATGGCGCAAAAAGTTTGTATATGATGTTTAATCCGGCTTCCCTCGCGATCAAAACGTTTTGTCATAAAATGCGCACGTCCGTTTTCTTCCAGAAGGCGGGATTCCATCATGTCAATACCAGAATCTATAGCCATATTATAATAAGCCATTTCTATTCTGCCCCAGTCTTTGCTGTCATTTAGCTGTAAATCACCGCTACAATCCAACTTAATAAGCCAGTGTTCAAAACCGGAGGGTGCGTTTGTTTGTCCCGAACGAACTTTACCGCTTTTTTGATTAAAGGCAATGATCGCTTTTGGACGAGCACCACCGGCTGATGTACCGACCTTGATTATTTCCTTTAATGCCTTTATTTTGTCAGCAGATATGTTTGTATTGAGGGACAATCTCTCGTTCATAATATCCTGCGCCGCTTCAACCAGACTGCTTATTTCTAGACTTTCAGCTCTGTTACTGTTATTGCCTATAACGGGTTCAAATTCCAGAGCCCCCATTCCGCGACTGCCGATAAAACATAATCGTTCGACTGGATTCAAACTGTCGGAATCACGTCCACTTCGTGCTAGCCATTCGTTGATCAGTCGATTTCCATACTTGTCTGGTAATGCATCTGCCAGAAGACCGGGCAAGCCTTTGAATGTCTCGTTATTGTTACCCGAAAAGCTATAGATGCGTTTTTCAGCAAAAGGCATTAATAATGGAGATAATTCTACTTCAGCAGCTTTGAACGATGAATCATATTCAAAATTTGCATAAGCTGAACTTTCATTCCACGCGACAGCACCGACAGGTTTCCCCCAAAGTGTAACTTCTGCTGTATTAATATTCACCACTTGCTCCCGAAGTTATCATTATTGTCATTATTGCTAGCGCGTTGTCGTTGCTTTTTCTCCTCTTTAGCCAAAGCTAAAGGAGAAAGTTGTTGTTCAAATTTAAAGCTATTAAAAACATCAAGCCGGTTTAGCGCTCGCAGGATCTGCACCAAAGAGATCAGATTGACCGGTTCACCTTTTTCGGCCTGCACAAGGGTCCAGCGATTAATCCCCGCATGTTTTGCAATTTCAGCCTGCGTTTTATTTTGTGCCAGCCGTTCGTTTTTAATGAACGCTCCAAGCTGTTCAATGATCGCGCGGTCACTCATTGAAAGCCAATTTGTGTTGGTATTAGCCATCAATTACTCCCAAATATCATGATAATGATAGTATTTACAAACAAACATAAGAGAAAGTGTTCATGAAAACAAGCAAAAAACGCAACATGAGGGGAAACACCAACATTATATTGATATAATGATTATAATGATGGTATTAACCAACATAATATTAGTAGCAATGATCCCCGGATCGCTAAGTAATTTCCTCAGGGACGTCGAGAAAATATGATATCAGATTGGAATTAATTTCATATATATCAAAAAAAGTAGAGTCAAAATCTTCACCCAGCCATTCGCTGATTTCTTCAAATTCTTCATGATCCGGATGCTGAAGGACATCAAGCATATGATAATATCCCCACATGCCATGTGAATCTTCGGGAGGACAATTCATTTTTCCTTTGATACAAACCGGGAATGGCATTTTACCATCAATTGAGATAAATTTTTCAAGGGTAATATAATGTTCCCAGCCATCGCCAAAATCATATTCGTACTTTATTTTGTCTTTTTCATTAATTAGGAGGTCGGAAATTTTCATTTTGTCGTAATCTACCATATCAGAATCATCCCAGAAGTCGATAATATCCGGAGATTTTGGACAATACATGATCTTATCCTTGATAAATTGATGCAAATGCATGTCATACCAGTCCATGCTTGCCTGAATGGCTAAATGAAAATCCGATAGAAGATAATCGGAAGGTATGAGTATTCTTCTCCATATACTTGGTTTGGAATCCTTAAGAAGGATATGAATTTGATATAGTTTTGTTTTCATGGTTGCTTTGCTTTTTTAACAATTAGGTTTTGTATCCCGTTTTGACTGAATTCCTCGTTATATTTTTCTTCTTCATCGACAATTAATTTTACCCTGTCAAAATGATCCATGGAGTTAAGTTCTTCGATTCCATATTTGTCTTCAGCATCCCGTTCGGCAAGGTATCCTGTCAAATTGTCCCAGAATGTATCATTGTCATAGTCCTCAATATCGGGCCAGTATTCGGCTTCCTTATCCATAGACAAGAAATATTTTTTTAATTTTTCATCAAAGATCAAACCATCTTTCAGCTTATGTTTCACCATTATATCAATCATTTTATCCATAAACTTATCATGCTTTTCATCAAAAGTTGTTTTTGTTGCGGTAAGAACCCAATTTCCAATATACACATGTTTAAAGAGTAGTTTGAGCTCATCTGTTGTAAGGTTAATTTGATGCATTTTCATAATTTGTCCTATAGGGTTAAAATCCGCCGGTTTTATCTGCAAAGTAAGAAAATACTTTAAATATTTTTCTCAATTCTTCGTTGTAATTAAGCATATAATGAATTCCCATGTTGTAATATTCGAATGTTTTACTTTGAAAATCATCAATTACGATGAACTTTGAGTATTGTATGGGTTCACCCAGTGCAGGATCCCCCCAAACATGTGATCGCTTAAAATTGCTTTTTTTTAAAATGATATTCAGTATATCTTTATTTGTAATATCTTCCTCTTGGAAAGTCTGCAATGATATATCGGGGATCTCATTCAGATCATGGATCATTTTGTTGACGAATTGGAATTTCATATTTTAATTTCCATGGTTAAAGTAGAATGTTTGTAGATTATTCAGATTGTTCTTCAATGTCAAGAAGGATTTCAACAGATAGATTTTCTCTAACATATTTTTCATCTTGTTTATCCCGGTAATCAAACCATATTTGCCGGTATTCCGAGGTCTCGACAATAGCTTTAAAATGAGCAAAGGGACGTCGTTTTTTTAGTGCGGATTCTAACATCCATTGCATATGGTGATCGCTTAAAGTTTCAATAAAATCTTCCATGATACGAAATGCTTCCCATGATTCCATTTTTTCAATCACAATAGGATTTTCCCAACTTTCAATTGTTTTAAGGGTGTCTTCCCATAGATCTTGCCCATCTGTTCTCATATAATCTTCGTCATCTGGTATAAAAAGCACTTCAAGGTTTTTACGATTGATATAGGCAATCATTCCCGATTGGATTTTTTGAGAAATTTCATTAATGGTTTTTTGGCTTATTTTCATTTAATATTCCTTAATGTTAGTAAGAACTAATATGATCTTAACAGCAAGATATTAAACATGATTTTATGGAAATGCAATATGCAATTTTTGCATAATCCAAATTAATTTGAACAACCGAGTATTCCTCGGCTGTTCGTATTTGCTTCTTTTAAAAAGTGTCTGTGTCATCCTGAGCCCCGAAGCATCCATTAGACTACCAAGTCCCCAAAAAAGCATTAAATTATAATG
>CAYNBL010000118.1:0-6853 GCA_964395205.1 uncultured bacterium
AGCAAACCCATGTTCGAAAATGACAAACCTGAAATATCCAGCCAATTAAGATTTTCCGATATGTTTTGTATGTTTTCCCAATTTAAACCAAAAGCATAAAGTCCGGCGACAAAAGCACCAATGCTGGTTCCGGTAATATAGTCGATCTCAATACCCATTTCGTCGATCGCTTTCAGGACTCCGATATGTGCCGCTCCCAAAACAGCTCCGCCGCCCAGGGCCAGTCCGATCTTTTGTTCTTTTTTTGAGAAATCTTCCCAGGACATGGACCAATCTGAACGAAAATCGCTCTGAGCCATACCCGATAGTGAACTTGAGATCGCCAGAATGACGAACACGAGCGCAAAGAGCTTATTTTTCATTATATTTCCGCCTTATGATTGTCTGATTGTTAATCTTATGCAAAGATAGGGGTTTAATGAAGACAATTAAAGGATAACTTTGCCATTCTTTATAGCCTTTAACACTAAACTGGAAGTTGACCGTGTTGCCTAAATTGGTTGAGATGTTTGTGAAAGAGACGGAATAACTTTTGTTGACGTGATAACAGGATTGTCAGGATTGCTTAGACAAGGATAACAGGATCTACCGGATAAGGCTATTGATCTTTGCTAATTTGACAAGGAACTATCAATTAGAACATTAAATAGAGAAAATATTCATATTACGTAATTGTCGATTGCCTGCATTCCGAAACTTTAGTGAAGGGTGGTCAATTTTCAATTAATTTGCCTGACTTAATAACAACGCTCAACTTCTCATCTTTATCAATAACGATCAAATCCGCATCATAACCCGTCTTGATAAATCCTTTTTGATCATCAATATCCAAGCATTTAGCGGAGTTTTCACTTGCTGTTTTGATTGCTTCACATAAAGTACACCCACTGAATTCTTTAAATCGCATCATGATCTCGAACAGGGACAGCGACGTCCCGATCATCCCCGAACCATCCGAATAGAAGGCCAAACCTTTCTCGGAGCGGTATTTTATACCCCTAAAGGAATATTCGCCGTCAGGGAGTCCACAGGACTCAATTCCATCGGTTATTAGCACGATCCTGTCAGTTCCAAAGCTTTCATAGAAGTATTTGATAGTCTTTTTATTCAAGTGAATCCCATCGCTAATCATTTGAACATAGGCATCGCTTTCGAGGATCGCACGAAAAGGAGCATCTTCATCCCGATCATATTTTTTCATGGCATTGTTTAAATGCGTAACCAGGCTCATCCCCTGTTCGAATCCCTCTTTGGCTTCGGAATAATTGGCATAGGAATGTCCAAAAGACGCAACAATCCCGAATTCTTTGCACATTTGTATTACATTGTCGTTCCAGGGAAGCTCGGGAGCAATGGTCATAATCGAAAGTTTACCTCGGGTTTTCATCAGGACATCCGATAAGGTTTCACGATCCGGTATGGCAAGGCATTCAAGTGCAATTCCACCCTTTTTAATGGGGTTGATGAAAGGACCTTCCAAGTGTATTCCAAGACAATCGGCTTCATCCGGATGAGTTTGAGTACTTCCCATCATGTCCAAATGAGCATTATCTGATGATTTTATATAAAAGGATGTGGGATTAAATGCGGTCGTTCCCAGTCTGCAGAGGGTTTGCGCCATGGTATGAAGACTGCTTGGCTTTCCATCGGTCGGACTGGCACCTCCCGCACCATGAACATGCGTATCAATAAGACCGGGAGCAACGATCATGCCCTTTGCATCCAATAAAATGGTCTCGGAGCCATTGAGTTTCCCGACGATCTCCACGATCTTTCCTTCGGAAACCCCAATATGGACCAATTTTTCGGGATCGTCATATAAACGACAATTAATGATATACGATTTCATGCCTTAGTTTACGAAAAGAAGGAGATAGGCTGCAAGAGGATATTGAAGAATAGATGATGGATTATGAATGATCGTGAAACGTAAATCGTGAGATGTAAAATGTTAATATCAACACCAACCCCGCGTCATCCTGAAACGACGGCTATTGGCCGTCAGGTTCAGCCCCGAAGGGGTCCCGTAGGGAGATCTCTGTGAGAATGTGATTCTCAAATCTATAATAGATAATGGTTTACAACAACCAGTCATCCTGAACTTGCCCACCGAAGATTCAGCGCAAGTGTGTCATCTCGACCGAAGCGGAGCGAAGTGGAGAGATCTATTCATGATTCCGGAAACAATATAAACGATGAAAATAACATATATGGTCATCCTGAAACGGTGTCCAGTGGACACCGGGGTTCAGGATCTCATTATGAAATTATTTGTAATTTTCTATTTCACTATAAATAATAAATACACTTCCAATCAAGTAATTTATTATTGTATTGAATACATTAAATTCTAATAGACCTGAGCCCCCATATGATTTTTCAAGAAACATAATTTTGTTTTCGTATTGATTTCCCCCAAAAAATTGTTTAATAAAATCAACATTAACTTGATTAGGATTGCCATTGTTATATAAACCACTATTTTTAAGAACATTATCAATAAAATTATCTTTATCGGCAACTTTCCCCGAATTATGAACAATTATATGCCTCAAACTTTGAATTAAGTTTATTACAAGATCAAGATTAACATTGAGTTTATTGTTTTTTAGTTTCTCATCTAAATCTTGATATAACTTTTTTAATCTATTTATTATACTGTTAGGAATATTGTTTTTCTTTTTCGCTTTTTCAACATACCATTTAAAAGGTTTTTCAATTAGATCATTATACGTCTCATTTCCAAAATCTTCTAAAGGCCAATTATTAATATCCTTTCTTCCTAGAAATGCATATATGTTTTGAATATAATCTTCAAATAGCTCATATGCTTCAGCAAAAAGCCAACAATATTGTTTATTTCTATGTAAAAACACAGAAGTTATTTTCTCATCTATAGTTTTTTCACTTTTTCCATAAAAAACTGCCTTTCCATTAATTGGATTTGTAAATGCCATATTTTGAAAGGATGTATGTACTTCTAAAGGAAATTGTTTCTTCTCTAATAGTTCCTTTTCCTTATTTAATTTATTAATTTCTTTATTAGTTAATTCCTTCATAGCACTTCTATAAAGCTGAATTTGACTCATATCTTTATAAAACAAATCTAAAATATCTTTTAATTCCATTATAATACCTTACTCTATCTTTTAATCATTGCTTATAAGTGGTCCATCGCCAATTGTTGCCGTTATCCTATCGCGTAACTTTTCTTTGAAGTCGTTAAGACTATCATTATTCCATGTAATAATATTTTGATGATTTAAATCAAAATGAACTTTTTGCGGATCGGGGTTTCCTTCTGTTGGTTGTGGATCAATTTGATCGTCTCTTACCGTATAAATCACAGGGATGTTCAAACCTTTGGCATAGCCGGCTTCGAAATATACTCCCTGTCTTTGCCCTGTAAGATCTGCAACAACAAACTTTGCTCTATTAACTAACGTTATAATCTGATCTACAATATCACCGTTGAATGGTTCTGCATTGACAATTTTAGGATCATAGCCTGCCAATTTAACGGCGTTTAATATTGATTCCTTAATTTCATTTGTTTCCGGGCTAAACCACATGGCAATAAATGCGGTATTGCTGTCTTGATTAATGGACTTACTCTTTTCTATATATTTCCATCCAGTTGGAGTAATTTTAAAATCATTAATAATTTTATCCCCTAAATTACGGCCATGGTGGAAAAACTCTATATAATCTAATTTTTTACTTAAATAATCCTTAAGTAAATAGTTCCATTCCTCTTCATCAGTTATATATGCTGTACCGTTAATTTTAAAATAAGCATCTGTTCCATTAGATATATCAATTTTTGCACCTGGTTTTGAATCAATTGTTTCAAGTAATAGCATAATTTTTTTACTTTTTCATCCACCTTGGGCATTTTAATTGAATCAAATATATTATAATAAATATCAGATGTGAGCAAAATACCTTGATTATCTCTAATATATCCAGAAATGAGAATTCTTTTTTCTTTTTCCATATTCATGGCCTTTTCAAGAATTCCTTCAACAGTACCAACGATTTTATAATAACCACATCTTAGACAATGAACAGTACTTCCCTCAAATCCTTCTGATTCAAAATTTGCTACATTTCCACAAACCGGACATAAATCACTCATACCTCACCTCTTCTTTATTTTCGCTTTTATTAAGATAAGTAAATTGGATATAAGAATAAACCATTATTTCTTATTGATTTGAGATCCCCATTCTCATAGAGATCCTGAATAAGCTTGCCACCGGCAACCTTTCCAGGATGACGAATTGTTGGGTTTTCACGTTACTCATCACTCGTTTCTCGTTACTTCCGGTTACCGATCACACCTAATCCATGTTCTCTATAGCGACCAGTCGACCCTCTGCAATGTCAAGGGCTACTAAATGCCCTAGATCTTCATAATATTTATAAACACATCCGTTATCGATGTTAATGTAGCGGGATGTAAGTGATCTGCGGATCGAATTAAGACTAATGGGCGTATGTCCGTGAATGATCCTGATACCATCAGTGGGCTCGCTATTGAAAAGCTCACGGCGCCATAGCATCGAATATTTATCTTTAAAGGGATTCTTAACACTCCAATCAATACCGGCATGAACGAAAATCACATTCTCTTTTCTAATGTAATATTTCGTATGTTTGAAAAATCGTTGATAATGCGGAGACAGTTCATCAAAAGATATGATATTGAAACTTCTCAAGGTCGATTCGCCACCATTGCTCATCCATAAAACGAGATCGCTGAATCCCCGCACCGAATCCATGAACATTTGTTCATGATTGCCCCTGAGAGTGTGGATATTGTATCTGTTTTCCCTCAGGCTCAGGATCAGGTCCACCACACTCTTGCTGTCCGGTCCCCGGTCGATATAATCCCCCAGGCAATAGATCTTGTCATTACGAGTGATCTTTAGCTTTTCAAACAGTAAATACTTGAACGTTCGGAAGCATCCATGAATATCTCCGATTGCAAATGATCTGTTGACAGGTTTTTTCATCGTTCTTTTTTCCACGAGAAGATATGTTTTCGATCCAGATCATAGTATTATAACAGAAAGAGAATATTTTTTAATTTCCGGTTTTAAGTTACCAATATCAAGATGTTTATTCCTGTATTCGTCCAGAGAATATACCCCCGCTTAATTTTTTACTGAGAATCACTGCAACACAGAGATCCTGCCTGTGCCGATGAATATCGGTGAAATAAATTCAGGACGACGTGAGTTGTGTTATTTTGACCGTTTACTTTATCACCATTCACCGTTTACTGTTTACTCTCATCCATAATCCATCATTCATAATTAAATCCAAAGATTTCCTTACTTTTATTAAATAATTTACTATTTTTTCTTGTTATTTAGATTGTTATGATGTAAAATTGCTTATTATTTGACGTGAAGGACGTATGAAAAAGTTAAATCTCAACATCGTGGTCAACATTATTCTTATTCTTGGATGTGCAAACGTGCAATAGGATAGATTAAAAATATAAAAAAATCAACCTCCTCTTGCACGTAGCGAAGGAGGCTTTTTTTAAGTAAGTGATTTTTTAAAATTGAAAAGCAGTTGAATTATGAATATCGATCTTCTACGCTAAAGCTACGAAGATTAAAAACACTGAACAATTGAACAATCGATATTGGAAGTGTTTGAATGATGAACAAGGATCAACGATTTAAGATTTAGATCTAAAATACTTCAAAAATCGAATATCGTTAATCGGTGTTCTGAGATCATTAAGGAGAAAGATATATATGCGCAGTGACAAGATCAAACAAGGATTCGAGCGGGCACCACATCGGGGATTGCTGAATGCCTGCGGTGTAAAACCGGAAGATATGGATAAACCCTTTATTGCGGTGGTTTCTTCTCATGCGGAGATCGTTCCGGGGCATGTACATCTTGATGAAACGGCTGCAATGGTCAAGAAAGAGATCATCAAAGCCGGCGGTGTTCCTTTTGTCTTTAACACGATCGCTGTCTGCGATGGGATTGCCATGGGACATAACGGCATGCGTTACAGTCTGCTTTCCCGTGAGATCATTGCCGATTCCGTAGAAACGATGCTTCGTGCCCATCAATTTGATGCCATGGTTTGTATTCCCAATTGTGATAAGATCGTCCCGGGTATGTTGATGGCGGCTGTTCGGGTCAATATTCCCACGATCTTTGTTTCCGGCGGACCCATGAAAGCCGGCGTGATGAAAGATGGCTCTGCTTCTGATTTGATCACGATCTTTGAGGGTGTCGGCGCTTATAAAGAAGGCAAGATCACGGAAAAAGAATTGGCAGAAATTGAACAATGTTCTTGCCCCTCCTGGGGATCCTGTTCCGGAATGTTTACGGCAAACTCAATGAATTGCCTCTGCGAAGCCATTGGCATTGCACTTCCGGGTAATGGCTCCATTCTTGCCATTGATCCCAAACGAAATGAATTATTTAAGCAAGCTGCACAGCGAATTGTTCAAATGATTGATGAAGATCTTAAAGCAAAAGATGTAATCACTAAAGATTCCATCGATAATGCCATGGCACTTGATATGGCCATGGGCGGCTCTACCAATACGGTTTTACATACGCTGGCGATTTGTTCTGAAGCCAAGATTGACTATGACATGAAACGTATGGATGAAATTTCTAAAAAAACACCAAATATCTGTAAGGTCTCTCCCTCAAGTTCCTACCACATGGAAGATGTGGACCGTGCAGGTGGTGTGTCAGCCATTTTGAAGGAGATCAATAAGGTTTCCGGTTTGCTGAACACCTCCTGTAAAACGGTGACAGGTGGAACTTTAGGTGAAAATATAGCTAAAGCAGAAATTAAAGATAACCA
>CAYNBL010000119.1:0-6756 GCA_964395205.1 uncultured bacterium
ACCGAGTGAATCGCACTGAGCTGCAGATACTAAGTTTTTCATAACGGTTGGTGAATCTATCATCGCTGCTATTTCAACCGTCTCTGCATCTTCAATATAAGATTCAGGGAAAACACCTACTACAAATTTAAAATAATTGGTTTCTGATTCAGGGTCAAGTTGTGTGAATTGTGCTGCTGATTTTGTAGATTCAGCCCTTATCCAACGAACAAGATATTTTCCCGGAGCTAGATCATAAACGCACTTGGATAAGACACGTCCCGAACTGGTTTTTTTCTCTCTGTCGCCGAATTCTGCGGCCATTTCAAGATTAATATTATTATCAAGCATTGGAATTCTTGTACCTGTGGAATCCCATATACGCATTGACATGTAATCATTGTAATAGAAAGTGATAATATCGTCAACATCAACTTCAAGACAACTGTACAATGACATGACCTCAACGGCTTCGCAGGTTACCCTATAAGGTTTTTCATTCAGTTCAAGCGTCGGGATCGATGCTGTTTTACCGTAGATGCAACGTGTGACTTCCTTAAAGAAATCAGCCTTACCCATTTCATCCGTGATAACAAAATCTTGTTCAGCACCTTGTGTATGGACTGAATCAAAATATGCGATGATATCCGTTTCCATATCTGTTGTTAATGTCACGCCGGAATAAGTCTGACCGGACAAAAGACTGTCAACAACAGCTGTTGTTTTGTGCAGATAGAGTTCAACCGTTGTAATATCGTTGTAATAGTTCTCTATCGTTGCAAAAGCATGTGTTACAACCGCTGCAGACGAGTCACCGGTTACAACTACGACCTTTACTCTCGTTTCGATCGTTTGTATTCCCTCTGCATCAAGCATTAAGGCATCCACATTCTTGTCATCAAGAAAATATGGATCAGTATTTGCTTTTAATGTTTTAGATGCTGTCAGACCACCGTCCACGGTGTAACAGGCCGCTTCATCGAAGGGCTCCATTGTAAAATCTATTGTATTGTCAAAGTAGCCACATCCGCTGAGTACTAACAATACAAGGACAAGGTAAACTAATGTTTTCTTCATTTCAACCTCTGCTTATTTTATTATCGAATAATAATGAATTTTTTAATTGTAGTATCACCTGTGTCAAATCTGACACCTGTCTTTGCATCTACAAAATCTTCTTCCATAATGAAACGGGCAATGTAGACCCCGCTAACAAGGATCTGTTGCCAATCGGTTGTCAGGTACCAGGCATAACCGGCTTCAGATTCTTCAACATCGGTAATAAAGTCACCGCGTTCTGAGAAGATCTGGATCTTACATCCGGAAGGTACACCGGCAAACAATAATTTATTTACATTGCCGATATATTGGATCTGTTCATTTCTGACATTAATTGGATTCGGAACGATCTTAACAAGAAAATCCATCAGCTTTTTTCTATCTGTAGGACTGTCAAGATCAAAATCATCAATGTTTAGTTTTTCGTTTGGTGCAGGTGGACTTTTAACCGTTGCACCCTTGTTTGTTCTGGTATAGAAAGGACTGCTTTCCAATGGAACACCGGATTCAAGTAAATTCTGAGTGCCATCATCATAAGCAGTAATGTAATAATAGTAATTCTGACCGCGCAGAGGTTCCGAATCGGTAAATTCGAATTCATTGGTACTTTCCACACGATAATCTTCTAAAGTGCCGTCACTTACATTACAATCCATTACTTCTCTGTAGGTAGAATCTTTTTCAATGAAAGCACGGTAGACTTTAAATCCTTCAAACTTTGTTGCGGCGACCGAAGAAGAGCCATCCCAAACGAGCTTAACCCCATCTTCGGTTGAGAATATCTCAACTTTTAGAGGGGGTTTAGGGGCTGCCGGGATCGTTGAATAAAAATCGCCGTTATATAAGTTAATTGCGTTTCTAAATGTATTCATTAAAGAATCACGTCCGCTATAGACCATGGCATCTTTCCATGCGTCACAATTAGCAGCTGTGATAACCATGGTAGAAGCAGGATTATCCGGATCAGTAACTGTTACACTTTCTCCATTATATTTTGCTTTGTACCATTGTTGTCCAATTTTATAACCATTGGCGTGACTTAAACCATCCGCACATTCTGCCCATACGATCTTGATCTTCTCGCCGGGAGCTATTTCGTACGGTCCAAAAGCAAGCATTTGCGAATAACCGGCAGCAGATGTCGCGGCCGAAAAAGCTCCGGCATCTCCACCTTGAGTTGCCCAAACAGTTTCAGCCAAGCTATTGTTATCATTGCCATTAGCTATATACCGAGCGTACTTTTCTGCCATGCCATTTGCATCGTATTGATCCATACCGGCAGTATTGGTATAAGCGTGATTTGAGTTAATATAAGCTTGTGATGATGGTTGAGATCTATCATCGGTGGCATCAGTAGGTGATGTGTCGGCATGAATAACAACAAGTCCCTTGTATTGAGCCGAACCAAGACGACCATCATTAATTGCAGGTAGCCCTTGATGTGGGATACCTACAACATTGGGAGATCCGATATTATCATAGCCAAAATCAGACCACTTACCCATCCATGCAACATAACCGCGCATCCAGTTTCCTTCATCATCCTGAGCATCCTGACCGGTTTTATCTTCATAAACAGAAACCGTAGTCGGATTATCCTGATCTTCACCAATAACATCGCTCATCATACTATATCCCCAGCGAACTTCACGAACACTTGTTGATATCCAATGGCGGTGTAAAGCGGTATAAGTACCATTCCAACAACCTT
This sequence comes from uncultured bacterium, assembly GCA_964395205.1. GTDB lineage: Bacteria > Fidelibacterota > Fidelibacteria > Fidelibacterales > Fidelibacteraceae > M50B103. Next base: position 2,750 of record CAYNBL010000119.1, read on the forward strand.
CCTGTGAAACAGCATCGCGCCATTGCCAGTGAAAGTACACCCCTTCAAGTGTCTGAGTATAAACATCACCGTCCTGATCATAAATGCCGGTATTTTCAAATTCGTATTCACTGATATGAATATTATCATAATTCTGTTGCGATACGGCATAGACTTTACGAGTAAACGATATACCTACTGAGGTATTAAGCGTATTTACAAATACTCTATCGGCGCTAAGCGAAGGATCAATTACATCAATATCGTCATTTTTACCATTGATCCCGTTCATCATATCACTACCCTCATTGTCATCGACAAAAACTTCAGGGTGATTATAACGTGCTACCAAGCTTATTTCCTGAGGTATATACTCACGTATTTCAACGTCAGTCACTGCTCTTGGGCCGTTATGGGCAATTTTATATTCATACGTCGTATTTTGGACAGGATCAAAGAATCTTCTTGCTCCGATCCATATACCCTTTGCAGCCTGCATATCCTGATCGCGGTAAAAAGAATCCCAGGTAAAACCCCATTGTTGTTGTTGGTAAACAACCTCTTCGCGCTCAGTACCTGTATCGTAATAGAAATTCTGCAAAGAGCCGATCGTGATCCACTTGTATCGGGTAGCGCCATTAGACACTACAGCAAGTGACATGATCATCATGATGAGTAATATTTTTTGTAAAGCTGTTTTTTTCATTTCATGCTCTCTTTTTATTATAGGTCAATTGAAAATTGCAAGCCAACATATATATCGCGCGGGTTCATGAACAAGTAAGGTGTATTCGCAGGATTATCAATATATGCATTGGTTTCAATAATGTTGGTGATCTCGTTATCGGGAACCTGAACAACATTACCCTCTACAACCCGTGACCACATTCCGGTCTCTTCAACATAGTATATCATCAAAGGATTTGTTACCTGGGTTAGGTTAGTAGCAAAATTCATCGGTTGATAATCAACACCGGAGGGGCGATAATCAAGATATTTATCTGCCTTTGCTTTCGTTCCTTCCGGATAATATGTCGGTGATAGGTGACTTTGATCCGTTTCTTCATAAGCGGCTGTCGGGAAATGCAATGATTCAAAATAATTATCGAACTGATAGCCGTCTACAAGAGCATAGGATGAACCTAAAGCCTGTCCGGCAAGACTCAATCTTTTAAGATTGAATATATTATCAATTTCCATGACAAAGGATACATTCAAGTTTTTAAATCTGAATGGTTTAAATATTTTGGCATCACAATACCATGAATCCCGGGTCTCAATAATATTTGAATAGAAGCCCCTTGTCCGGTTTATATAATAACCGGCATCATACCAGCTACCACGAAGAGATAAACTCCAATTACCCAGTAAATTCCCATAACTTGCCGGAGTGCGGAAAACAAGATTCGTTTTCATTGAAGGTCGGGGTACACTCTTTGATTGTTTTTTACTTTCCGTGTTCTGGATCATATCAAGATATGCTTCTGATCCTTCATTTTCGTAAACAGAGGGCCATGAAAATGTTCCGGTACTGTATGAACTGTAATTTAAATTGACAAATCCGCGGAACCACTCACCCTGACGTTTTTTCAACGTGATCTCCAGTCCGCGAATATCTTGATAATATCTATCATCACTGACAGTATAGTTTACACCGGCTACACTGCGATAGGTCGTCGTGGTTGCCTGATTGTTCTTATCTTTATAATAAGCCGCAACGTGGATCAGATATTGTTTGCCAATGGCCTGATCAAAACCCAATTCATAGGAAATGGTTTTTTCAAAAGCCAATTCGGGGTTACCGATCCAAGATAGCCTGTAATCATTTCTTCGTCGCATCTGGAAATAATAATCCGGATCCATTTTCTGGTACATGTGACCATAGTTAAAATATAACTTCGATGATTCGGTGATAGGATGCGAGATACCGATACGCGGCATGAGATGGAACTGACCTTTCGCCTTTCTTCTGGGGAAAGTAGACGCTTCAAGAGAATCATCCAAAGCGTAAGTTTTATACAGATCACTCAAAAATACTTCTGACCACTGCAAAGAATCCATATCGTACCACATACAATTGGGATTCCAGTATTCGCCACGTAGACCTACTTGAGCAACAAAACCTTCGTATTCAATTTTATCTGTAATATAGGCGTCTAATTGAAAAGGCTTTTGTTCCCAGAGCGTGTTTGTAGCGGCTGAAGCAGACAATGAGCGATAAGAGCCGTAATTCATGCTGTAATTCCATGTCTGGAACTGAACACCGCCTTTTACCTCATTTCTATCGTTGATCTGTGATTTAATATCATATTTAGCCGATAAATGAGAGGTCTTAGTACTATCGTAAGGCCACTGAACATAACCGGTAAAAAAGTTCGTACTTGCGTATGTAACGTCATTTACTGTCCAAAAACCATAGGGTTTTTCATCCATAAAAAGGTTGACGCCATCGACACCCGCAAAAATATCATTGGTTATCGTATCGCGAGCTTCAGCGGGATGACTGTTATAAGCTGTCGATGAATATTCGACACTTCCTTCCCAGAAAGTTTTTTGATTCACAATATTCTTTAATGTTGCTGCATACATTTGATTGTAACGCTGGGTCAATCCGTAATAGTTTGGGTAAAATAAACGTGACATTGACCAACCGCCATCAATAGCACCGGAACCGGACGTATGAACACCCGGGTTTCCAGACAAGCTTGTAGCAGTACCGTAATATTTGTTTTGCATGCTGAATAAACTAAGTTTCATTTTAGGGTTTATATCAGCGGTGACTTTACCTGTCCAAGTCCAATCATTATACTTGTCTGTTGCCAAAGGCTGCAAGTATGCGGTTTGATTTGCAACAAGAGTTGTATAGAATCGTAAATTCCCAAGTTGTTTTGACACAAAAGGAACAGGTCCGCTTAAACCGACATCAAAATTATAGTCGGGGATCAACTGTTTATAGAAGTCATCGCCTCGACGGACAAGGTATTTGAATTGTTCTTGAAGTGCTTGAGGTGAAAGGTCATTATCGGGATTTTCATCACCCATCAAACCCTCGCTAATTGCATTCCAACCGGCAAAATCAGGATATTCACCTTGGGTTATAAGATCCCAGGTCCCGTTTGCCGTACCTGTCCAACACACATCGTCGTCAAGATAAGGACGGATAAATACTGCATTTTCATCGTACATGGAAACAACTTCATTTCCGCTGATATCCGTGTAAGCAAAATTCTTCGGTGCGTACGGACTATATTTTACATTAACGTTCAAATTATAATCTTCAGCACTACCTTCTTTTGTGACAATACTGACCATACCGGACTGCAAATCACTATATTCAGCACTGAATCCACCGGATTGAACCATGATCTCTTCAATAGATGATAATGATATTGTTGAAATAGGATTTCCGGTTCGGCTATCTTTCATCGCCAAACCATCAACAAGTAGCGTTGTTTCATCAAGATCACCCTGTCGAACAGATAATCCGCTCATGCCCGCTTCCATACCAACAACATCACCAATATTCGTTGCCGGAAGATCTTTGATCTCGTCTTTGCTGATATTCACCTGACTTGATGCAATATCAACTTGAACCAGTTTGCGTTCGGCGGTAACAATGATTTCTTCACCTTTATAAGCTTCAACCTGTAAATTGAAGTCTAGGGGTGTTGTTAGATCAATATTTACATATACACCGGTTTGCTGAACGGTTGCATAACCAATATATGTCGCCATAACTTCATGTTCACCGGGAGGGATATTTAGAATAACAAAAAATCCGCTAGCATTTGTTGCCGCACCCAATGAAGTGTTCCGGATCAGTACATTTGCTCCAGGTAAAGGTGATCCTGTAGCAGAGTCATAAACATATCCGGATATTTTTCCTGTTGTACCGGCAAAAGATATGCCTAAAGTGAACAAGAGACCTACTAATATCCATTTTAGCCTCATATAACAACTCCTTGATGTTTACTGAATAGTATTGATTAACGGTTATTAGCAAAATGAAAGTGCAACGGTATTTTTCA
>CAYNBL010000120.1:0-6718 GCA_964395205.1 uncultured bacterium
TCTGTAAATCCGATTTTAGTAAAATAATACTTGTTTTGGTCTTGGTAATCGGGACAGGATTCATGACGACAATTTTCTCGTTTATTATTTCTTGTTTATAAATACCAAAATTCTTAAAATCTTCCATTATTAAATATATCCGGGAGGTATCATGACTAAGTGGGAATACAAGGTTATTGAATTTGACACTTATGGTGTTATGGGGGGACTAATAGATATTAATAAAGTCGAGGAACGCATTAATGAACTGGGGAAACTCGGTTGGGAGCTTGTATCGGCTTATTCAACAGTTGGCAGCAACTCGGCTAGAAAAGTAATCTACAATTTCAAAAAAGAATCTGAATTTTAATTTATTGGAGCAACCGTGGGTAAGCGAATTACGAACTTTGCATTATTATTTCTCATTATTTCTTCTATTCTGCCGGCACAAGAAAACATGGAACCAAAAGAAAATACGGTTGACACTTCCGTTAAGATCAGTGGTCAATGGTTTATGGCCTATCGGGGAAATATCCCCAGCGAAGGCGATGATTCTTTCGGTTTGAAGCGCGGATATCTCACATTTAAGAAAAACCTTAACGACAACTTTTCCATCCGTTATACACAGGATATCACCATCGATAAAGAAGGGGATGATGCAGGAAATGTTGAAATTCGATTCAAATATTGTTATTTAAAGGCGGACCTTCCTGATCTGTTGTTTTTTAAATATCCCTTTGTCGAGATTGGATTGGTCCACCGCCCATGGATCGAATTCGAACAAAAGATCAACACCTACCGCGTCCAGGGAAAGATGTTCCTTGATAAATACGGCGTTGTTGGCTCAGCAGATTTTGGGGTCAATGTCGTTGCGCTTCTTGGTGGTAAACTAGACGATGAAGCCCGGAAAAAAGCAGACAGTTCTTTGCCCGGTAAATATGGTTCTGTCAGTCTGGGCGTTTATAATGGCGGCGGATATTATGCAATAGAACAGAACAATAATAAGACTTTTGAAGGTCGTTTAACCTTGAGGCCTTTTCCGGGATTTATGCCGGGGTTGCAGTTTTCATATGGCTTTGCTTCGGGACAAGGGAACGATACATTGAATACGCAATTTAATTATAATATCTTCTTCATTTCACACGAAACGGCCAAGACAACTCTTACCGCTCAATTTTATTCCGGAAGGGGTTTTCACGGTGGTGGTAGTGATAAATTAAATGCCGGGTATTCCTATTTTGGTGAGATCTGTGTCCCCCTCACGCCTTTAACAGTTTTTGGACGCTTTGACCATTTTATTGACGGTACGAATTTTGGGGGTGCTTTCACGCCACCCTATAATATTCAAACAAATGCTTATATTGCTGGACTTGCCTGGAAGTTCTATAAGAAAAATCGCCTAATCCTTGATATAGAAAAAAACCGATCAACAGTTTTATTGCCTTTTTCAATGCCGGGAGTTTCTAAAGAAGAATTAATTGCCGAACTTGCCCTGGAAATTGTTTTTTAGATCAGAAGCCGGAAATTTGTAGTCAGAAGCTAGAATAGGGGCCGCTGATTCAGCGGCTTTTCTTTTATCCCACATTTCGGGGTTCACTTTCCTGTCATTTCGACCGAAGTGAACGAAGAAAACGTAGCGGAGAAATCTCAAATTCCGGCAATTTGGGATCTCTCCACTTCGTCCCGATTTTTATCGGGACTTCGGTCGAGATGACATGGGGAGACACACATAAAATAAGGAACTCCGAAGTTTCGGATTCCCTTATTTGAATCTTGATTCTTGCCTCTTGGGCCTTCCACTTTGTACTTTATATTTTTGCCTTTATACTTGGACACATGGTGATGGTCTGCCATCACCATGTGTCCTATTAATTGGTAGAATTCTATTGACTTCAAATTCCATGATTCACTATATTCTACTATGAATGATTTTATTGACCTACATGATCTAAAAATTCTTTTTCCAGACAATGCCAGCTCCATGAAATTTCTGGAAAATCTACGCTGGGGAAAAACACCTAAGTGTCCACACTGTGGATCTGATCGTGTTACTTCCTTTAAAAAAGACAACCGCCATCATTGTAATGCATGCAATATTTCATTTTCAGCCACAGTCAACACGGTTTTTCATAATACGCGTATACCTCTGGATAAATGGTTTGGGGCGTTAACCTTAATGTTCGACAAAAAGCAAAAAGTCTCTGCAAGAAAACTTGCTTCAGAGATCGATGTTAATAAAAATACCGCCTGGCAAATGTTAAGCAAGCTGAATGAGGCTATTGAACAAACAGGGAAAAAAATATCTGATGACTTGAAATTAGACGCCTTTTTAAAAGATGTCGAGCAAACAGTAGCTGTTCCTTTGGACGCATTTAAAATTGTTATCCTAAGCATATTGGGGACAAGGGAGAAAATCTAAATGCAAAAACGAATACTTGGAATTGATGCAGGATCTGTAACAGTTTCCGTTGTTGAAATAGCGCTAGATGGACAACTTCTTGATGAGATCTACGTTCCTCACTCTGGGAAGCCGGCATCTTGCTTGCATGACATTTTGTCTAAAAAAGATATTTCTGGACTTGTTGGTGTTGCCCGAACATCAACAGCACCTGATCTGGTCGTTAATGCAAAAACTTACGATTCCCGCATCGCTATGATCTCGGGTTCTAAGTCTCGCTTTCCATCGGCTCGTTCTATTCTGCATGTCGGAGGAGAAAAATTTTCTCTTATTCGCTTTGATATTGAGGGAAATTATCAAAGCCTGCGTTCTAATACATCTTGTGCTGCAGGAACTGGCGGCTTTCTTGACCAACAAGCAAAACGTTTATCATTGAAAGACTCTGCAGAGCTTAGCAAGAAAGCTCTTTCAAACAAAGGCGAAACCCCCAAGATCGCATCCCGTTGTTCGGTCTTTGCGAAAACAGATATTATTCACCGCCAGCAAGAAGGTTATTCGCTTGAAGAAATTTGCGATGGTCTATGCCGCGGATTGGCTAATAATATCGCCGATACTTTGAATCTTGGTGACGCGGGTTTATCGCCCATGGTTTTTACCGGCGGTGTTGCCCAGAACGAAGCGGTGGTCAAACACCTCGAAAACATCAATGCGGGTGATATTTTAGTACATAAACATGCTCATCTTTTCTCTGCGATCGGTGCGGCACAACTCCTGCTTGATGAAGCAGATTTTATTGAGGCGAAGTTTACATTGGCTGACCTCCTTCCTTTATCACATGAAGAGAAAAATTATTATTATGATCCTCTTAAATTAACGCTCAGTAATTACCCTGATTTTGATGGGTTAGAACATTACGATTATCCTGTTACGGGCGGGGGAACGCCTGTAGAAGTAGATATTTATCAACGTCCGAAAATGAACGCTCAATCTGAAGTATTTATGGGTATTGATATCGGCTCAACTTCAACTAAAGCCATCATAATTGATTCTAAAAATACACCTATAGCCGGCCTGTACACCCGTACTGCTGGCAGACCTATTGTTGCTATTCAGGGAATTTTTGAAACTGTTGACTATATCATCAAAGAATATGATTACCACTTCGATTTTAAGGCTGTGGCAACAACCGGATCGGGTAGAAAATTCATTGGGAAATTAGTGGGTGCCGATTGTATCATGGATGAAATTTCAGCACACGCTAAGGCATCAGTTGAATTAAATCCCGATATTGATACCATCATTGAGATTGGCGGACAGGACGCAAAGTTTACCACCCTGCGCAAGGGTGTGGTTACCTTCTCGAAAATGAATACGGTTTGTGCCGCGGGTACGGGGAGCTTTATTGAAGAGCAAGCACAGAAGCTTGGGGTCTCTTTGTCTGAATATTCCGGTCTTGCCGAAGGCGCACAAGCACCTCTTGTCAGTGATCGTTGTACCGTTTTTATGGAGCGTGACATCAATCACTACCTAAATAAAAATTATACTGTTAGCGAGATCTTAGCCGCAGTTCTTTTTTCCGTAAGGGAAAATTATTTTCAAAAAGTTGCTTCAGGGGGAAGTATTGGCAAGCGCGTTTGTTTCCAAGGAGCAACGGCTAAAAACAAAGCTCTGGTTGCCGCTTTTGAACAAAAACTTAAACAACCGGTTTTTGTTTCCCCTTACTGTCATCTGACCGGTGCCCTCGGCGCCGCCATCACGGTTTCCGAAGAGATGAATGGTAAAAGTTCTTTTAGGGGTATTGATATATACAAAGAGGACATCCCTGTCCGTACTGAGATATGTGAATTATGTCTGAATAATTGCCGCATTCGTATCGCAAGTATTAAAGATGATGAGGTCGCCTACGGATTTCTTTGTGGTCGCGATTACAACACTAAAAAATATGTAAAAAAAGAAAAAGTCCCGTCTCTTCTGCAAACGCGCAAAAAAGCACTTCCCAAATGGACCCCAAAAAAGGTCAATGGGTCTTCGCCTCTTATCGGGATCCCGGCTGGATTACAAATATTTGAAGAACTTGCTTTATGGGAGCATTTCTTTAATTCTCTTGGAATAAAAACGATTAGCAGCAAAGACGATAAGAGCATCCTTGAGCTGGGAAAAAAACATAGTGGTGCGGAATTCTGCGCTCCCGTTACCGCTTTTCATGGTCATGTCCAATCATTAATACAGCAATGTGATACACTTTTCCTCCCCATTCATCTTGAAAGCATTAAAGATCATGATAATCCTGATCGTTTGCGTAAGTATTGCTATTACACTCAGTTCACTACCGTTGTCGCTTCACTTACAAAGGAAAATAGTACGCGCATCAGCAGTTTGCGCCCACTGATCAACCATCGACAAAATGCACTTCTAACCAAAGCCGAACTATACAGCTCCCTTCACAAAGCTTTTCCCGGACAATACAGTATTTTTGCTGTGAACAAGGCCTACGACGAAGCATGGTCATATTACATAAGCACGAAAAACAGCATGAAGACATTGTACAAAACACCAGAAGCGAATGAAGTTAAAGTTGCATTGCTGGGTCGACCATACACCGTGTTGGCAGATTCCATGAACAAGGGTATTCCAAACTACTTTGCTCAACTTGGCATAGAAACACTCTTTAACGATTCTCTGCCCGGGACGACAAAAGACGGTGATATGGAACTGTTGTTGGATCAGTTTCATTGGGTGTACCCTGCCGCTATTCTTGAAGCTGCTGATCTTTGCGTAAAAACACCCGGCTTATATCCCGTATTTATTACTTCGTTTATGTGTGCACCCGATTCTTTTGCGCTTGAATATTTTAAACGTATTATGGATGCACACGAAAAGCCCTATCTTATTCTACAATTAGATGAACATGATTCCAGTGTGGGCTATGAAACTCGTATCGAAGCGGGAATTCGAGCTTTTCGAAATCATTTACGCTCAAGCGATACAGACAAGGTGCCCGAAAAAAAATATGCCATCACAGCGGGTATGGAAAAAGATTATAAGGGAAAAACTTTATTGCTTCCCAATTGGGATCCGGCTGTCATTCCCCTTATTGCTGCAAATTTAAGATCCTTTGGTGTTGATGCCCGTATTCTTGAAGAAACTCCCCAACTGATCGCGGAAAGCATGAAAATGAACACGGGACAATGCATTCCTGTCAATGCTATTGCGCATGAGTTTATAGCCTATATTAAAAAGTATGACCTTGATCCGGCAAACACACTGCTTTGGATGATAGAGGGAAAATGGGCTTGTAATATCCGCTTATACTCACCCTATATTAAAACGCTGATCAATGAAAGCGGGGGAGGCCTTGAAAATGCCGGTATTTATAATGGTACTATTGCCATGAAGGAATTCAGTCCCATTGTATCGGTAAAAACCTACTTTGCCTATATGTTCGGTGGGAATTTGAAAAAGATCGGTTGTATGATCCGTCCTTACGAAATTGAAAAAGGAAAGACCGATCGTGTGCTTGCTCAATGTCGCAATATATTTATCGACACTTTTCTTGGTAAGATTAAATATCACGATGCGGTGGAAAAAGTAATTAAAAAACTTGATGACATTGAGATCAAAAAAACGCCTAAACCAAAGGTTGCTTTATTTGGTGATCTTTATGTGCGCGATAATGAGATCATGAACCAAGATCTTATCCGCTCAATAGAGAATGCCGGCGGAGAGGTGATCATTACACCGTATCATGATTATGCCAAAATCGCTTATGGGGCATATGAAAAGAAATGGATCAAAGAATTAAATGTCTCTGATCTTGTAACTTACCGTACACTTCTTACCGCAATGCAAATATTTGAAAGTCGTTATCAAAGTCTCTTTAGCAAATATGTTGGGAAACCCGTATCCGCAAAAAACCCCGATGCCGAAAAAGAATTGGGACATTTTAATATACGTATTGAACAGGATGGTGAAAGTTATGAGAATGTATTAAAGATCTTTCGGATAATGAAAGAACATCCCGATATTTCGCTTTTTGTACAAACCAACCCTGCCTTCTGTTGTCCTTCGCTGATCACCGAGGCAATGAGCAAAGATATTGAAGAGATCACGGGCGTTCCGGTTCTAACGATAACATATGATGGAACCGATACTCCTAAAAATGATATTATTATCCCTTACTTAAAGTACGCAAAGGTCGGAAATAGCCCATAATCAACCACAATAACATGAAGCTCTTTGCTTGACACGAAGCTTTCTTTAAGCTATTATTGGACGAGGTGATCAATATGAAATTAGATGTAATACAATTCAATGAATCATTCCCTCCGGTAATGGATGGCG
>CAYNBL010000121.1:0-6630 GCA_964395205.1 uncultured bacterium
TGAATGTCACATTAAAAAGAAATCAAAAAACCTTGCAGGAACTTAATGCCACAAAGGATAAATTCACCTCGATTATTGCACACGATCTAAAAAGTCCCTTTAATACCATATTGGGATTCTCAAGTCTCATAGAACGCTACTGGAATGAGAAGGATTATGATAAAATTAAAGAATTTTCAGGGCACATTCATGAAGTAGCTTCACAAACTTATAAACTACTGGAGAATCTACTGGAATGGTCGCGTTCTCAAACCGGCAAGATAAATATTTTACCCAAAGCTTTGAATATTCGAATTCCGATTAAAAATGCAGTGGATCTAATGGAACCTTTAGCCCGTCATAAGAATATAGAAATTATCGTTGAAGCTTCCCCCTCTGTCGTGTTGATCGATGAGAACATGTTTCATACTATTTTGCAGAATTTGCTTTCAAATGCAATAAAATACTCCAATCACAATGGGATGATCAAGATCACCGCTAAACAAAAAGAGCGTTTATTGGAAATAGCTGTAATAGATCAAGGAATTGGTATGGATCAAGATACTCAGAACAAGCTTTTCCATATTGATGAAACGATCAATGTATTGGGGACAGATGGTGAAAGAGGTACCGGCCTTGGTCTGATTCTCAGTAAGGAATTTGTTGAACGGCACCGCGGGAAGATCATTGTAGAAAGCGAAGAAGGTAAGGGAAGTACTTTTACGATCTCTATTCCATTATAAAGAGAAAATAACAGAGAGAGTAAAGTATAAATTGAATTCTAATAAAAAAGCCATCCGATAATTAAAGGATGGCTTTTTATATTCACGACTTACGCAATTGTCAATTTTATTTGTTCCGCTCCTACGGAGCTCATGTTTCAAATCAGATTGATCATCTACAAAGTTATCGTCCCTACGGGACTCTATGAATAATGAACAAGGATTAACGATATATGATATTTGAAGTAAATATTTACTTCTTAAGTCAAAACTCCTTGTTCCTTGTTCGGATATCGATTTCAACTTTTCAACCTATCAACCATCAACTTTTATATCCCTTTTTTCTTCCCAATCACCTTCTTCTCCTCCTCTCCACCTCTCCTCTTCTCCCCCTCTAATCTTTTCTCGACCATCCGGCAGATCCTCTCTACGTTCGGACTCCAGCCGGAAGGTCTTACGTTTTACGCCTGACCTCCGTTCCGATACATATCGGAACTCCGCTCAAGATGACCCTCCTACGCTAAAGCTACGGAGGGCAGGCAGTTTATGTTGCATTTCAAAAAGCCTTATATTTTCTTCTTCGTACCTTTGTGTACTTTGTGCCTTTGTGTGAGGTCTTTACGACTTACGTTTCACGACTTTAAATACATATCCGCTATATGCTTCTGTTTTGATGCAAAAAGTATTTTTCTTTATTTCATCTTTTTTTATTTCAGGAGTCCCATTTAAGCATTCCAATTGTTGGATATCAAGTTCTTCCGGTAAAGAAACAATGATCTCCCCAGGGGAATTCTTGCGATAGATCACCGTTAGGATCTTTTCATTGAAATCTGAGCGCATATATGCATAGACTTGCTCATCTGCCCGTATTGTATAGTAGTCCCCGTAACGCAGTGCCGGATGTTGAGAGCGCAGTGCTGTCATAGCCGAAACATATTTCCGTAGTTCTTTCTGTCTCTTATTAAGCGTCCAATCCATTTCACGCCGGTTATCGGGATCTGCAGCACCTGTCATGCCGACTTCGTCTCCATAATAGATCACCGGCGGTCCGGGTATGGTCATCAAATAGGTCATGTACATTTCGATCTTATCATATGTTATAGGATCATCAATCTCGATATCTTTATGCCAACCAACTTCCTGAGCATTATCGCCCCAATCAAGATCATGTTCAAGATAGGCGGGGTAACGAGGTTGATCATGACTATCCATAAGATTTGCCATCAGATGATTTTGACCATAGATATCCACGACCCTTTCCATTTCAGCCGCCAGACCTGAAAAACTTTCATTATCCATCGCAAATGCATAACGAGCCGGCCAATATAAGTTAAAGTTAAATTGCGCCGATAATTGACCGTTATTAACATAAGAATGTATCAAAGAATGATCACCAAAGGTTTCACCTATCTGGAAAACATCCCTATCGGGGAATTCCTTGCGGATCTCACGAGTCAAAGAACGCCAGAATACATTTGGGACATGTTTAACTGCATCATGACGGAAACCATCGATATTGTAATTTTTTAACCAATAGATGGCATCACTGACCATGGTATCGATCGCTTCTGGAGCATTGGGATAATCAAAGCTTGGCAGATAGGATTCAAACCATGTCGTTAAACGGTATTCGTCGAACAAACGAAGATTTTTTCGACCATCAGGCAGCTCGTACTGACCAAACCATTCGGGATGCTGTTGGTAATAGGGGTGTTCCTGATGTACATGATTTGAAACATAATCCATCAAAACCTTAAGATCTTTTTTATGTGCAACCGTGATCATTGTATGAGCATCATCGTTTGTTCCATAATGAGGATCTACATCCCGTCCCGAGATCGGCCAATAGCCGTGATACCCGCTGAACATGCGATGAGGGGGAGATGTCTCATAAAAGGGATTGGGCGTATTTTTAACAATGGGCAACACCCAGATCGTATTGATGCCAAGCTCATTAAAGTATCCGTCATCCAGCTTTTGAATGACGCCCTGAAGATCTCCACCCCGGAAATTAGCTCTGTCGGCAAGTTTTGCATTTAGAATAGGGTCGTCATTGGTAGGCGTTGCATTGTAAAATCGATCGACCATCAGTGAATACATAATAGCATCTTGCCATTTAAATTTACCGTTATTGGCCACCGGGACACCATTTTCCAGGATCACTTCTGCAAGATTAGATGTTGTGATATCACTTGTCCAGACAAGCCGTACTCGTCGACTTGTTTTGGCTATTTTTTCAGGGATGTGAAGTGAGACGATTCCGTTTGCCACCCTGATGCTTGATGATGGTAAACAATGATTGTCAATGAGTGCCATCATGCCGCTCTTTGATATCTCATCTTGATAGTCATTGGGAATAATTTGAAATTTCAATTCGAGGCCATTATCCGAATCCTGTGATACCGGAGTTAGAAATGGTGTGCTTCCGCTAAAGTTAGGCAGGACTTTCAAGGGTGAATTATAACCGCCAAGACCATTGGGGATCGAGTCGGGATTTAACGGATCGAGGATTTCCCGGCCGTCAACCGAGAACAAATATTCGTATTGGCCGGGTTCAAAAGGAAGACTAATTGAAAACTTCCCATCGTCATTCTTTTTCATCATCAATTGATTGCGCAGCCAGAAATTGAAATTACCAAAGACTGAGACTTGTTTTACATCCAAATCAGGGGCATAAGAGAATGTAATATATTTACGTTCAACCACTTTTACGGGAAGATCATAGCGCTTGTTGTTGAAGCGAAAAGAAAGACGTGTATAACCTGAAAAATCTTTGTCGGCATAGAGGACCAATTCATTTTTTTCCGCTGAAAATTTTGTATTCACATGCGGATGATCGTTAAATGATAATGAGCTGTAATCTTCCGCATATAACATATCCTGAACGGCAATACTTATTGAGTCACCGCTGAATACAAATTGCACGAGAATAATATCCAATTGAGTTACAGAATTTGATCCGCAGCCAAAGAGAAACATTAACATGATACTAAAGAGGAATGATCTTTTCATATATAACTCCCAATGGGTTCTGACAGTCTGTTTTTGGTTGGTGAAAAATAAAGTATAATAGCAAGATTAACAATATAAATGTTGATGCTAATCTGTCAAAAGTCGGTATAATTTATAATAAATTGATTGGCTTAAAAAATAATAGTTCTTATAATTAGATAATACACAGGAGGAAATATCATGAAAGTAATCATTGACACCACATGTCAAATAGAAAACAAACGTATTAAAGAGTTGAACCTTGGTATCATAGACTATCCACTTACTTTGAACGGGGAAAAATATGAGCAAAATTGGGACATGCCCAATATCAGGGAAGCGAAAGATAAATTCATCGAATTATTACGTGAAAAGAAGAACAGATCGGGAACTTCCGGGATCACCGAAAAGCAATTTATTGATACATTTGAAAAATATAAGGGTGAAGAGATATTGCTTATTACCCAATCAATAAACAATACTAAGGCCACCGGTAATTCGTTGAGAAAAGTATTGGAAGAACATCCCGAATACGATGTAAAAGCCTTTGATACGGAGATACTTGCTTCCGGTGTCGGTGCGCAGGGACTCGCCTTGCTTCGGGAGATGAAGAAGAAAAAACTTACTCGCGATGAATGTTATGCACTTCTGGAAAAAAACCGTGCCAATGCTTTTGTTGTGGGTGTCCTTTATGATCTTTTTTATTTGCATCGTAGCGGACGAACCAATTTTGCTAAAGCAGCCATGGCAACAGCCTTGGGTTTGTATCCCTTGCTATCATCAACTCCTCAGTCCGGGGTGTTGAAGTCTACCGGCAAAGTCCGCAATTTTAAACAGGCAAATGCCCGTTTTATTGATGCGATAAAAGAACAAATGGCAGCACGGAACAGTCAAACACTTACCGTCACCATGGCATATGTAAATGAGCATATCAAAGAGTGTTTGCATATGAAGGATGTACTTGAAAAAACCGCTGAAGAGTTGAATTGGGATATTCAGATAGATATAAACTACAGCAATTTTTCTCTCCTTCCCCATATGGGCCCGGACTTTTATGAAATGGGCTATGTCATCGGAACGTGAGGAAGAAGCCGAAAGCCGGAAGCCAGAAGACGATACTTGGTAAATAATTTGTCTGGAGGCGTGATAAGTGCTGGGTGTAGGGAATAGACACCTGTCCTGCGAAGCTTTAGCGTAGAAGGATGCCTATTCCGAAAAGCAATCACAAGGCAGAAGGCCATATGATTAAAATGTATTACCCAAATTTCTAAATAGAATTAAATCTTGTATAAATAACCCCGTTATAATAAATTGAGCGGGGTTATTTTATAAGGCACAGTTATAAAATAAAAATACACACAGAAGGGAAAATATGACTTACAATTCTATTGTTTTAGTTAAACAAGTACCTGATACTGCAAATATTTTTGGTGAAGTAATGAAGCCGGATGGAACGGTAAACAGAGCAAAATTACCGACTATTTTCAATCCGGAAGATAAAGTTGCCTTAGAACTTGCATTACAGGTGAGAGATCAATATGGCGGTAAAGTAACTGCTGTTACAATGGGTCCGCCAAAAGCTGCAGAGCTTTTAAAAGAATGTCTTTATATGGGCGCCGATGATGTTGTTTTGGTTACAGACCGCAAATTTGCCGGTGCTGATACGCTTGCTACATCTTATGTATTGAATAAAGTTATTGAGAAGATAGGTAACTTTGATATTATTTTTGCCGGAAGACAAGCTATTGACGGCGATACAGCTCAAGTTGGACCGCAAACAGCTGAAAAACTTGGATTACCCCAAATAACCTATACGGAAAAAATACTCGAATTGAATGATGGACATATCCGTGTTCAAAGGTTAATTGATGGTGGTCATGAAATATTGCTATCAACATTACCTGTTCTTTTAACCGTTGTAAAGGAAGCTTCCGTTCCACGTCCTTTTAGCGCAAAACGTGTTATGGCATATAAAAATTATATTCCGCCGCAACTAACAACAGAAGATCTGGATGTGGATATAGAAAGATGCGGACTTAACGGTTCACCGACAAAAGTTCACAACATTGAGTCAGTTATTCTTTCTGCCGGTGATCATGAAATCATTGAGCCGACGAAAGAAGGATTGGGAAAATTAATCGATAAACTAATGAACGACCATATTTTTGGATAAAATAATTATGAAAAAATCATCTCATGAAGTTTGGGTCTATATTGAGAAAAAGCACAACAACATAGCTGACGTCAGCTTGGAACTTCTGTCCAAAGGAAGAAAACTGGCGGATAAACTAGATGGAATCTTAAAAGCTGTCATTATTGGTGATAATCTGGAAGCCATGGCCAAGCAAACATTTGATTATGGAGCTAAAGAGGCTATTGTGGTTGAACATGTCGACCTGAAAGACTATAAAACGATGCCCTACAGCAGGATATTAAGTGAATTGGTAAAAAAACATCAGCCACGCATTGTCCTTTTTGGGGCGACGTTTGTGGGTCGGGATATTGCGCCGCGCGTTGCATCCAATACATTAAGCGGATTAACTGCAGATTGTACTGATCTTCAAATTTCCGATGTGACGTATATGAAAAAAGAATACCCGAAACTTTTGTTACAAATACGTCCGGCATTTGGCGGCAATATTGTCGCCACCATTATTACACCCAATAATCCCGTTCAGATGGCTACCGTACGTGAAGGGGTCATGGAAATGTCTCCTTTGGACAAACCGGTTGAGGGAAAAATTACAAAAGTACTTTATCAGGCTGAAGAACTTGATAAGCTTATTCAGATAATCGAGCGATATCAGGAGAAATGCAAAGTGGACCTTAAATGTTCGCCCATCATTGTTGCCGGCGGATATGGTATAGGATCTAAAGAAAATTTTAAATTGCTTCAGGAATTGGCTGATCTGATCGGTGGCAAAGTCGCCGGTAGCCG
>CAYNBL010000122.1:0-6619 GCA_964395205.1 uncultured bacterium
CAAGTCACAACCCATATCCATAGGACCCCAAGCAGAACCGTGTTGTTTTTAGTCAGTTTTTTGCATCAAGTCACAACAGTTTGGAATGATGTGTACACGGTTGGCTCGTTGTTTTTAGTCAGTTTTTTGCATCAAGTCACAACCAATGTCCCTTTTAGCTATTATTTATGCTGTGGGGAGGTGAATTTCTTGTCTATAAATTCATCATTTCCAATAGAAGTGCTTGATTATTGTGCATTTTTCGTATCCTAGCTTATTGCCGGTGCTTTGCAATATATCTAGTTTCACCCATTTTATCAAAGATCATTTACTTTAAAACATTTCCAATTGAGCCTTCGGTGGTGGAAGGGCTTGGGTTTTATGCCCCCAAAAATTAACAATATTTCCATATTGTTTGTCTGTAATACTCATCATGCTGACCTGTCCCTGCGAAGGAACATAAGTTTTTATTCGACGAACGTGCACATCCATACTTTCACGGCTGGCACAGTGGCGCATATAAACCGAATATTGCATCATGGTAAAACCGTCTTTCAACAATTTCTTTCGAAATTGCGATGCCGCTTTTCGTTCCCCTTTCGTATTGGTTGGTAGATCAAAAAAAACAAATAACCACATAATACGATAAGCGTTAATCCTATTAAATTCCATTCTTTACTCAATAAATTCAGGAAGATCGATCTTCCTCTTATCTCCTTTAAAACATTGTGCTAAAGAGGCAGATGTTGCCTGCATTGCCAACATTAAGGGACGCGTTTCCTCCCCCATTTTACAATCACAGCTTAATACACTGAGAAGTTCCATTTTCATTTCTTTTGTCAGATCATCCGAATCGGGAAAAGCAGCATTTAATTCATAAACAACTGCATCCACAAAGGGTCTGTATGCCTCCATAATATCATCCGCCAGACAAAAAGCGTTGTAACGGTTTCGATGATGGATCCCGAGTGTATTTAATAATCCCGATCCGGCCAAGGCCCGTGCAACAGCGGCACGAATAATGGCATAGCCATAATTTAACATGTTGTTGGGTGGCAAACCCTCACGCAAGCGGCGAAAATCATATCCAAATAAACGCGGCCAATAAAGACGCGCGGCATATCCTTCCCGATTATCACTGTCCCCGCTTTTTACTTGCCGAGCTATCGAAACAAGATCTTTCCCATCCGATCCGACGTAATTGAGCACCGCCGCCTGATTATTGATTTTAGCTTGGATACTCTGTTGCCAAAGATTCTTTTTTAAAGGCTCGCTGGTAGCAATTTGTGCTTTAAATAACTCGTTTTGAATAGTATTTCCATCCAAATTCAGCATCATAGAGCGTGGATGGTGCAAAATATCACAAAAAATCACCGCCGTATTATTCTCCCTTAAAGTATTCATCAAAGGCATAGATAAAGTAATCTGCTGATGATCTAAAACTAGAAAACCAATATCTTCAATTGGTGTAAATTGGATGGGTTTATCCTTTTTTTCTATCTGCAATTGTCTATTTTTAACAGAAAGATAACAAGGAGTTGTTATTATGATTGTTCGTTTAATCATAATTAAGCTTAATAATATTACCCAATACATCAATTTTAAAATCACAACCTTCAATTAATGCATTAAAATTATTAAGTGATAAAGAAACTTGAGATTGAATAGAGTCATAGTTCACATTAAACTCTTCATTGATTTCCTTGGCAACTCTAGCTTCTTGATGATATCGACATATAATTCTTGGTCTTGCATCAAACTTAATAATTTCAAATAAACGTTTGCACTTCTCTTGTTGGTTTAATTCCCAAATTTCATCTTTTTCTTTTTCATACAGCAATATCATTAGCCCTTTTTTTATATAGTATTTTAAAGGCAATTCGTATTTATTGCGTTTTTTCACAAGTGGAAATCCAAAAAAGTCTAAACTTTCCTTATTCTTTATTGCATCTAGATTACTTACTACTTGAAAATCTCTTAAAAGCTTTCCACCTCTACTTTTTATCTCATATATACCCATAACATAATTTCCATCATTTACTACATATACATTCTGTTTGTGCTGATATTCTGAAATATCTCGATGTTTTTTTAAAGATATTGGAGACGTAACGTTAGCTTTTAATCTTACTTTATTAATGGGAATTCCTTTCTTTTGGTTCATCCAAATAATCTCTGACATTGTTTTTTTAAAACCCTTTTTATCAATAACAGATTTTATTTTTTCTTTTACTCCTTTGTCTACAATATTTTTTATATCACTTTCTTTTAATTCCTTTAAACTTTTTCTAATAACATATTTTAACTCATACTCCCCTGTTTTATTATTTAGACTCTTTATACATCCATAATATGTATCTTTATGAAGTGACCCTCTTACTGTATTACCAATTTGATATTTTATTTTCCCTTCATCATTATATTGTATTTTTCCACGTCTTCGTAATTTCTTTTTACTCTGTATCAGTAATTTATCTGGTGTATCGTGTGTTACTAACACATTGTGTTCCAATGCTTTTACATCTTGAGTGAAGGTTTCCCATGGTTTGGAAAAATTGTCAGGCTTATATTCACCTTTTTTATTTTCCATTTGCTCCAAATGATAATAATAGTGAGCTAACGCATTATAATTATCTAATGTGATACAGGCAATTGTTACCGCATCAATACAATGATGAATATGATTAATTCGTGATTTTTTCTCATATTCGTTTTGTATTCCCCATGTTTTTCTAAAATCACTAACAACCTTTCCCTGAACGGTATATACTTTATTAAAAACTGTTTGTAAATACATTCTGGCATATTTTGTAATTATTCTTGTGTCAACCAACTGCGAATTTTTAAACCCATCCGGGACTTCTTGCATTTCAAAACGCTTATATTTATTTTGCCAATAATTTTTTTCTAAAATGAGCTGATTCTTCTTTTGAATAGCTTTGTCCTTCATTTCTTTTGTCGAAGCACCTTTAATTTGCCTTTTTGCTGAATAAATTAACTTATCAATATTTTCAATATCCTTTCGCCAAGGTTCTAAACGTTGCATAATTGTTTGATATTCCGATAATTCTGAAGGAATTTTATTTCTTTTTATATCACGATTGTACCTTTTTTCGCACAATGTTAAATTTTCTTGAGAATTATCGCAAGATAAGCTTCTCGGAATAGTATGTTCAATATCATACTTTGGATTATTTCCAAGAAAATCAAATATACCAACAGAAGCCCCAGTATATAAACAAATATGATGTTGCTCTTCCCATAATTTATATTTTAAAATATCATCTTTTGATGGTTCTATTACTTCATTACATTCAGCTTCATATATTTTTTTAATCTCTTCACAGTACTTCATATTTTGATTTTCATTATTCTTCTGCCAGCGTTTTATAGCAATTCTCATATTCGCATCATTTAATTCTTTCGCTAACTCAATATGAATTTTTGTTTTTTCATCAATATAGTCTTGCTTTATCAATTCATTTACGACAAGTTTGACCTGATATAATGATCTCATAGCTACTGGATTTTTAATTGAGTCTGTCCTCGGGCTACCAAGATAGAATTTTTCATCTGAGGCTCTAATTGCCTTTTTATACACATCAATATCGGAAGGATGAAATATTTCCTGTAATTTATTTTGATCAATGTTATGAACTTCCCGTAAATATTTAATTATTCGCTCATCCGTCCTAAGTTTCTTATAAAATGTTCCTTTCCCCATATTTTTTAGTGCATACTCTTCGAAAGATTCGAGGATAAAATCTTTATAATATTTCTTCTGCTCATCACTAAATGATCCCCAAACATCCTTTCCATATCGTTTTTCGAGTTGTACATGAAGATCTTCTTTATATTGAGCAACTAATTTTGGAAGCATAACAATATCAACATTGTTTTCTCTGTAGTCTTTAATTAAGCCATTGACTATATCTATTGCAATATTTTGCTCAACTTGATTGTCTAAAATATCATTAATTGACTTTTCAATATTATTTTTAATTTCATTATCATTCCATAATTCACCAACAACACTTGGCAAATTCGCCAGAAAAACTGAATGTGAGTACAAATATCCTATCTCAAGATAAGGGAGTATTTTTTTAATTGCCTTCAAACTTAATGACGCATAATCTTGTTTGATTATTATTTTTGAAAATTTTAAAGCTATCTCATTTGTTCGTTTTAAACGTTTTATGCACCATTCTTCTAACTTATCTTTACTATCAAAGGAAAATAATACATGCCAAACATCATGGACGACTTCATCAACTGTTTTCTCTCTGTTTTTCAAGGCTTTATTTGAGTATAATCGAAATAGTTCATATTCCCAATCTCCACCAAAAACTGATTTTAAATTTGCAGAAGTTGGGCAACCACTAACGGATGTTTTAAAATGAAAATTAAATATATATTCTGCAGTGGAAGATTCCCGGCTTTTTGAATATGCACAGGTTACTCCAGAGGGTGCTAGTTTTTTTCTTATCTCATCAAAATCAAAATTCGGCTTACTTTTTCTATAAAATAAAGGGATGCATTTAGCACGTTCATCACCAGACAAAGGTCTTAATCTATCATCACTTGGTGTTTTAATTTTAATACTATTTAAAAAACATAACATGCGATATTTTTCAAATAGTGGGTGAGAAATGGGACATCGGGGTTTATCTTTTTCGAATACACACTTACCAACTAATCCTTTTTGAGATTTTAAAGGTCGTTGATAAAAAATTGCTTTCCAGAAATCTTCTTTTTGCTTATCTGTAAATTCTTGTATTTTGCATATTTTATTAAATTCTTTTTCATAATGTTCTTCTCGACTAGTATACTTATTTCTTATTTGAATATTATTTTTGTAAAGGATATGATAAAAGTACTCTCCTAAGTATTCATATCCACTTTCCTCTATTTCCTCTGATAGCTCTTTAATCCCGCCTTTTACTGCCCCTAAATTTTCTTTTTTATTTAATATGTTTGTGAGCTTTTCTTTTTCCTCTACTATGCTTAGATCTTGTCGTGATATTAAGTACTTATTAAAACGATTTAATTTATTAATTAATGCTTTTAATTTTTTATCTTCTGTTTCAATACTTGAACAAAATGTTTCTAACCCTATAGATAATTCCGTAATTGAACTAGAATCTTCAATAATATTTTGAATTTCCGGAATATATTGTTCAACAATGCTGTCATCATCATTATTTTGATCAAGTCTATTGCTTTTAAATCCTCTTCGTTGTGCAAGGTGATATAATGCCCGACCTATATCATATAATGATAATTTCTCTTTTACTGCTTTTGCTCGTAAAAGATAAGGATTATAACCTTCATGATTATCATCATTCGGTTCAATTGTTCTTAACCATTCTCTAAATTCTTTTGATACCGGATATTTTGATTTATTTTTTCTCCAAAGTTCAAGTTGTTCAGGAGGAAGCGGGCACATATCATACTTAATTAGCATTTCTAATGTTCTAATTTTTCTTAATCTACGGCGAAAATATAAACGCCTGGCAGATCTATGCTTAGTTCTTTCCGATGCTTTAGAGCTTTCAATACCTTTTTCAATTTTCACGCCTTCCTGAAATATCCTAACACCCTGATGTCGCAAAGCATATTCATTTGTATTATTAACATCCACAATCGCCCAACCAACACTGTTTGTACCAAGATCAAGACCTAGAATACGCCCCATGATAAACTCCTTTAATTTTCCAGGGAAATAAAAAGTCCCCACCGAAGCGGGGACATAGACATCAATGTCTTCGGCATATAGCCTTATTGTGACAAGATGCAATTTTTATAAAGTTATTGTAAAATGTATGATTTGTCAATTCATTTTTATAATAAGTAAATTTACAAGTAAATATTATCATAGTACTGATTTGAACTAATAACTTTTTTTGAATGTATAACTTATAGTAATAGAATCCAAACAATAAAATCAGGCTGTCAAACGTAATATTAATTGCTTTCCCTTGAATTACTGCTTTCGGATGACTGAACCTGAATTCCTGCTTTGGGCCTACTATACCAAGGCTTCGAAGGGCTACGCAAGACAAGCGAAGTTAATTGTCAATTGTCCTTTCTCAATTGTCAATTGAGAGCTTGCTCATCGACCATTCGGCAGACCTCCTGCGTCGGCACCGACTGAAGGCTATCGCACCCTCTCTCATCGTTCATCGTTTATCGTTTATAGTTATTTAGTATTATGAATAGATCCTTCCAACCTACGCTCCTATAAACGGAGCTTCGGCGGGCGCGGCACTCCGTTCAGGATGACAGTTCATAACGCATTATCACATCTTCTCCCCCTTCTCCCTCTCTCCGCATTTCACGTCTTACGTCTCACGTTTCACGTTAATATTAATTGCTTAACATCTTTTTAAGTGTTATTTTCAATATTAATAGAGGCGAACTTGAAAGAAAACAAGAAACAACAGACATCATCCGAATGGGGCCATAAGGTCCTGCGTATTGTCAATGACGAGCATTTATTGAATTCTGTGATCCCGGTTCAAGGGAAGGAATCTATTGATCACATTAAAATGGATGATCTGCAATACGAGTATGAAGCACTGAACATGGATGGCTGGCGCTATCAAATGGGCTTTGCTTTGGATGATGATTCTTTTTATTT
>CAYNBL010000123.1:0-6497 GCA_964395205.1 uncultured bacterium
TGAAGGAGTCGATGAGTCGGTGGTCGATCTCCTTCGCCAAGGCTCCAGAGATTAATATTAGTCGATAAATAGTAGAGACGAACCCATGTGTTCGTCCATTTATTTTTGATAGAATAAATAATATCTGATTAACCCGTGAGCATTAATGAGAAGATAGTCAATAGTTGATAAGGCACGTCATCCTGAAATAATTACGTAGGAATTTTATCCGGGAACTCATTTTTGTAACCACTCAATATTATTTGGGAGCAAGGCCATTATTTAGATCCCGGATAAACTTGCTTGAAGCAAGTTTTCCGAGATGACATGTTTTAGGGTATTGGTAATATTGCAGCAACGCGATGCATCGCGTCTTGATAAAACCGGAATATTATAAATTCCTCTGCGTTTGTCATCTATATTTTTTTTACCTACCCACCCCCTATTTGTTTGCCTTTTATTTTTTTTCCTTACCATAAAAAAACCTTCCGCCAGCTGGCGGAAGGTTTTTTATTGTATTTCTATTTGGTTTATTTAACCAAAGCGACTTTCTGTGAAACAGTATTGTTTTCAAAAGTCATTTTTACTACGTAGTTACCTGATGAAAGATTGCTTCCGTCAAAGTGAATTTCGTAGTTACCAGCAAATTTGTATTCATTAACCATAGATGCAACTTTTTTACCTGCAACATCATACATGTCAATTTGTACATTACCGTTAGCTGACAATTCGTAAGGAATTGTTACTGAAGGATTGAATGGGTTCGGATAAGCGATATTTAGTTTGAAACCGTTTTCGCCAATATATCCGGTATGTTCCCATACTGAAGTTTCAGTAGTACGTGTGAACTGTTTTAAGGTATATCCATAATAGTCTGCAACATAGAGGTATTCGGGATTTTCAGAATCGCCGTCCCAGCTCCATGCTACTTCGCAAGGTGAACGAAGCATGTAAGGTTGATTATAACCTAAAGTTGTAACCCATTCACTTGAATCGATCAAGCCTTGTTCCAACCATTTCGAAGCTTGGTTATCCATAACCATACCAAGACTAAAACCAACAGTCGGAGTGACTGTACTGTCTGTATTGGTGAACAATTTGACAGCATAATCATCCAAAGGATCGCAAACCAGAATACCATCATTAGCTGCATCACGACTCATCAACCATAAGTAGTCGTTAGGACCTGATGAAACGTACATAATGTTACCAATTTCCACATCAAGATCTGCTAGCCATACGGTATCAGATACATAACCATCATCGGGGTTACCTGTCCATTCGATGAAAAATGAACCACCAAGGGTCGGGCTGACAATAACGCCACCGTCTGTTGTACAAGCAAGGTTTCTTCCACCGGGTCCGCCTGCAAGCGTATCAATAACATTCAAATCTGCATCCCAGATAACAACTTGACTACCAACAATTTGTTGTGATAGATAATATTGTTCGTCATCATAAACAAAAGCAGCGATACCACCACCATTGTTACATGGTGTTAATGAATTACTACGTGCAACAACACTGTAATCATCTTGGTCAAATACCGTGATTCTATCATTTGTCCAGTCACCGAAAGCTATATTTCCATCACCTAAGGTGGCCATATTACGACAGAGACCGATTGTGTCAGCTACACCGCCAAATGAAATTTCCGGTCCTACAGTATCAACAGCACTGAATTCAGGATCGTAGACCATGATGGCTGATCTGTAACGCTTGTTTGAGTAATATGATGCACTCCAAACGCGACCATTGCCAGCTACTGCAACACCGTAAGGGTGTGAATAGCCTGGGGCGTTTACAAATAGCGTGTCATCAGTTCCTGATTTGTCTCCGCATACGACAGCTTCCTCAAATGAGTAAGGGCTGGCGAAAACGGAAAAAGCCATAACTGTGACCAACAAAGCTACTAGCATTTTTTTCATTTCTTTCTCCTTGTTTAGTTACTTATTTTAGTTCATACAGTGAATATTAACCAAATTCATTATATCATGCAAGAAATTTTCGCATAAAAAGGGGTCTTTTGCTCATTTTACCTAATAATAATAAACTTTTTGACCACAGATTCACCCTTAAACAAGAGTGGTAAGCCTGTTTCTGTTTCATTTATATTTTCCGTTACTCGGATATGAGCAATATATACGCCACTTTTTACGACTTGGCGCGAAGCAGTACTGCTGTTCCAAGCCTCATCTGCAACGGGGGCCATACCTTCCATTGTGACATGTTCGAGCTTATCTACAAGATCACCGCGTTCTGTAAATATGCGTATATCGCAACTTTCCGGTAAGTTGTAGAACATCAATTTATCTTTATCAAGACCTTCTCCGAAAGTGATCTTACGGTTCTTGATATTATAAGGATTCGGGACGATACGAACCATACCCAATACGGCATCAATTCGCTCTTCATCATTGATCTGACCCAGTGAATACTGGAGTGCAATATCTGAGATCAATGTACCGTCATCGGTGATATCACGCGGGGGTTTCTTTAGGCTGGTAGGGATCGTTGTCTGTGTATAAGCGCGACCGCTTTCCAGTTCACCCAATACAGGGTCAATGCTGTAGGCAACGATATAGTAATAGTAGTTGATACCGCGTAATAGTTCTCTATCCGAATAGCTCGTCTCAATATTACCTTCCGTGACAAAGCATTCGAAAATAGGGTGATAGAATGAATCCGGTTCCAACATGGCTCTATACAAACGGTAGCCTTCAAAGTTGGGGTCCGATTCGGGGTTATCCGCCCATTCGATCGATATCTGATCCGGTTGAGGTAAAATATCAAAGGTCAGAGGTGGTGGTGGTGCAAAGGGAATGTCGTAACCGCTATCGTAAGTTTTCTTTGCTTTCATAAATGTTTTAATAATGGAGTCTTTCCCTGTATAGACCCAAGAATCTTTATAGATATCCATCATAGGAGCCGTTTCATCTACGGGATCAGGATCTCTGAACTCGGGGGCAGGAGGCAAAATAAGATCAACGTCATTGCCATTGTAGGCTTTATACCAATTCTTGCCTACTTCGATGGCTTTTTTACGATCAAGTCCTGCAACACCTTCACAGAGAACGATCTTGATCGTTTCTCCAAAAGGGATCTCGTACGGACCGAAGCTTAAATAGCTGTTCGTTCCAGCAGAACCACGATCTTTGATCACAGTGTAAGGTGCGAGTCGATCAGCGATCTTATGA
This sequence comes from uncultured bacterium, assembly GCA_964395205.1. GTDB lineage: Bacteria > Fidelibacterota > Fidelibacteria > Fidelibacterales > Fidelibacteraceae > M50B103. The sequence goes on from CAYNBL010000123.1 coordinate 3,177, forward strand.
CCACCATAAACATCTTGCGGTACATCAAAGGTACCAAGATTTTGGAAGTTAGAGCTCAGACATGTCCATGCCTGTTGATCATTGCCTTCACCCGGGACCGTATCGCCAATATACCAAGCGGTTCTAACCTTTGTTTTGTCATTTGAATCATCATTGTATGCCGCATCGGTATGCAGTACAGCCATACCTGCAAATTGGGGACCTCTTATACGTGCTTCATCGAACGTCCCTTCAGCCGGCAAAAAAGGAATGCCTACATTATCGTATGTAAGTGTAATATCAGTTGTTTTAGCCTGACCTAGCCAAGTATAGAAATAAGGCAACTCAGGGTTTTCGTTCATGGGTGTATGATAAACCCATTGATGAGCACCCCAGCCGGCTTGCCGCAAGTTAGTGACCGTACGTGCTTCTCTGCATGTACAATAACGTGACATCATCCCGAAATAGAAATCATGAATGGTTTCACTAAGTTCAATTGCATCATCATCATCAATATTTCCGGTATTTTCAAAGGTATATTCATAGATAAAGTAGTTATCGTTATACTGCTGACTGAAAGCATAGATCTTACGGGTCATCTTTAGGCCCAGGGCGGTATTAACAATATTCGTTACCATTCTATCGGCAATAAGATCTTCTTCAATTCTACCATTAAGATAATCACTGTAATATTGACTCATTCCATCAACGGAGATCTCGGTGTAAGGATATTTACCGGTTTGCTCCAGAACCATGGGTACCAATTGATTTGGGCTTGATGTTGTATGGAATTTCGTTGATTGATAAAGTTGAACTTGACCATCTTTATTGGTAAAGTTCCTACAGGCAATAAACTGACGGTCAATAACAAAATTATCACTTCTGTCAAACCAAGCCGGCCATTGCAAACCAACATACATCGACAGATTGGGATCATGGCCTCGTTCAGCACCCCATGCATCGAAAGGTGTTTGAAGTGCACCTACCCTAACCCACGTACGATTTGCGAGCGGAATTGCTGCAAAAACAACACTCGTAAATAATATTATGAATAAAAAATAAACTTTATATTTTTTCATTTTACTATCTCTTTCGCATTAAGGTAAGCAATAACATTTATGCAATCTGTGGTTTAGTAAGCAAGTATTTTACGGATAATGGGTTATTCATTTTATCCGATTAATTTTAGCGGAGGTTTATCGTTAATTAATAAACCCCCGCATAGATTGTAATTATATATTACGGTTTGACCATTAGGTCAATAAATCCCCATTCTGCAGGTGCAAGCGCGCCTTGTACATGAATAGCGATCTTTGCGTTCAAAACATCAACTTCCGGAGGCGTGACAGTTAATTCTGTTGCCGAAGCAGCAGTAACCGTGCCAAGTTCAGCTGTATGGCTTATCCAGTCCGAAATATTACCGTATGTAGTTACCGTTTTGACCATTTTGGTATAACCGCTTGTATCAATACCTACTACAAACGTTGAATCCATGGATGTAATAATTCCATTCCATGTTGTATCATAAAGTGTACTATCGACAAACGTAGTATCAAACAGAGTAAATACAGGTTCAGTTACAATCGATTGCAATACCAGAGTCGTTGAATCACTTGTTGTGTATTCCGTTGTCGTTGTCGGTACTTTATAATCCATTACTGTGCTTACACCGGCAATGACACTGGTGATCGTGGTTACATAATCATTTGTGGCAATATCAATATCTTTGAAATAGTTCGTGACACTGTAAGTACCATCTATGACTAATGAATCTATAACGATCGTTGTATCTCCGATAACAGGTTCATTAACTGTGAAGAAATAAACCAAGTTCCGATCAAGTGAATCAGAGAAATTTGATCCGGTGATCGTTAAAGCTTCATCTGTCCACATGGCTGTTTTATTAACACTTTCAATAATCGGGGTCTTTGCATTTTCCACATCAGGATCAATCTCGACATAAAGGGGATCCGGGACTGTAAAACAGCCGACCAATGCAAAAGCAATTAAAGCTAAGATCAAATAACTGCTCATTATTCTTTTTTTCATTTTATGGTACCTCTTTTTTACCTAATAATAATAAACTTTTTAACCACAGATTCACCCTCAAACAAGAGTGGTAAGCCTGTCTCTGTTTCATTTATATTTTTCGTTACTCGGATATGAGCGATATATACGCCACTTTTTACGACCTGGCGGGAAGCAGTACTGCTATTCCAAGCCTCATCGGCAACCGCTGCCATACCTTCCATTGTGACATGATCAAGTACATCTACCAGATCTCCACGTTCTGTAAAAATGCGAATTTCACAATTCTCAGGCAGGTTATAGAACATTAATTTGTCTTTATCAAGACCTACACCGAAAGTGATATCACGATTCTTAATATTGTAAGGATTCGGGACGATACGAACCATTCCCAATACGACATCAATTCGCTCTTCGTCATTGATCTGACCCAGTGCATACTGACGTGCGATGTCTGCGATCAATGTACCGTCATCAGTAATATCACGCGGGGGTTTCTTTAAGCTGGTAGGGATCGTTGTCTGTGTATAGGCGCGACCGCTTTCCAGTTCACCCAGTACCGGATCTATGCTGTAAGCAACCACATAGTAATAGTAGTTGATACCGCGTAAAAGTTCTCTATCCAAATAGCTTGTTTCAAGATTACTTTCAGTTACGGAACATTCGAAAATAGGATGATAGAATGAATCCGGTTCCAACATGGCCCGATACAAACGGTAGCCTTCAAAGTTGGGGTCCGATTCGGGGTTATCTGCCCATTCGATCGATATCTGATCCGGCTGAGGTAGAATGGTAAAAGTCAAAGGAGGGGGTGGCGGAATACTGATATCATAACCGCTTTCGTAAGTTTCCTTTGCTTGCATAAATGTCTTGATGATCGAGTCTTTTCCCGTATAAACCCAGGAATCTTTATAGATATCCATTGGAGGAGCCGTTTCATCTACGGGATCGGGATCTCTGAACTCAGGAGCGGGTGGTAAAACAAGATCAACGGCATTGCCATTGTAGGCTTTATACCAATTCTTGCCGACTTCGATGGCTTTTTTGCGATCCAGTCCTGCAACACCTTCACAGAGAACGATCTTAATCGTTTCTCCGAAAGGTACCTCGTAAGGACCGAAGCTTAAATAACTGTTCGTTCCGGCAGAGCCGCGATCTTTGATCACAGTATAAGGTGCCAGGCGATCAGCGATCTTGTGACCACCATAAACATCCTGAGGCACATCAAAGGTACCAAGATTTTGGAAGTTAGAGTTCAAACATGTCCATGCTTGTTGATCATTGCCTTCACCGGGGACACTGTCGCCAATATAC
>CAYNBL010000124.1:0-6480 GCA_964395205.1 uncultured bacterium
ATGATAATGTGGGTGTTCCCGTATTACCGGCCGTGGGTACTTATGATGAAGCTCGTATTAAATCACCTCAATTTGCCGGCATGGCTGTTTTACATACTGATGCAACTTATGACAATAACACCAATGATAAGAGTAAGGTTCGTACCGGTTGGTATGTTGGTGGCAGTGTGATCGGAGAAGGAAATGATCAACATATATGGACGAGTTTGAGCTCTAACTTTCAAAATCTTGGTACCTTTGATGTACCTCAAGATATTTATGGTGGTCATAAGATCGCTGATCGTTTGGCACCCTATACTGTGATCAAAGATCGTGGTGCTGCCGGAACGAACAGTTATTTGAGCTTCGGTCCTTACGAAGTACCTTTCGGAGAAACGATCAAGATCGTTCTCTGTGAAGGTGTTGCAGGACTGGATCGCAAAAAAGCCATCGAAGTCGGCAAGAATTGGTATAAAGCCTACAATGGCAATGCCGTTGATCTTGTTTTACCACCCGCTCCTGAGTTCAGAGATCCCGATCCCGTAGATGAAACGGCTCCTCCAATGGATATCTATAAAGATTCCTGGGTTTATACGGGAAAAGACTCGATCATCAAGACATTTATGCAAGCAAAGGAAACTTACGAAAGCGGTTATGATATCAGTATTCCGCCACCCCCTCCTTTGACTTTTACCATTCTACCTCAGCCGGATCAGATATCGATCGAATGGGCAGATAACCCTGAATCGGATCCTAATTTTGAAGGTTATCGTTTGTATAAAGCAATGCTGGAACCGGATTCATTCTATCATCCTATTTTCGAATGCTCTGTCACGGAAGGTAATATTGAGACAAGCTATTTGGATAAAGAACTTTTACGCGGTATCAACTACTATTATTATATCGTTGCCTACAGCGTTGACCCTGTATTGGGTGAACTGGAAAGCGGTCGCGCCTATACCCAGACAACGATCCCTGCCAGCTTAAAGAAACCCCCGCGTGATATCACCGATGACGGTACGTTGATCGCAGATATTGCACGTCAGTATTCACTGGGTCAGATCAATGATGAAGAGCGAATTGATGTCGTATTGGGTATGATTCGTATCGTCCCGAATCCTTACAATATTAAGAATCGTGATATCACTTTCGGTGTAGGTCTTGATAAAGACAAATTAATGTTCTATAACCTGCCTGAGAATTGTGAAATTCGCATTTTTACAGAACGTGGAGATCTGGTAGATGTACTTGATCATGTCACAATGGAAGGTATGGCAGCGGTTGCCGATGAGGCTTGGAATAGCAGTACTGCTTCCCGCCAGGTCGTAAAAAGTGGCGTATATATCGCTCATATCCGAGTAACGAAAAATATAAATGAAACAGAGACAGGCTTACCACTCTTGTTTGAAGGTGAATCTGTGGTTAAAAAGTTTATTATTATTAGGTAAAAAAGAAGTACCATAAAATGAAAAAAAGAATTGATAATGCCAACCCCAATCAATAAAATAATCCACTACAAAAACGCAGATAAAACATACCTGCATAATATATTTAATGCCCAAATGGAGGCTAAACAGTGAAAGATAATCACGAAAAGAACTTAAAGAAACTTGAAAAAATGAGCGAAACCCAACTGGTGTCATATGCTTTAAGACAGCACATGGAATTATCTGGTATTGATAAATTAATTCCTGCTGCTGAAGTAGCCTTAAGTAGACTACCCCTTAAAAAACATTATAGAACCTTGCTTAGAGATGCATTTCTTAAAATCGCTGAACATCATAAGGCTGAGAAGCATTTCTACGAATATGTGAAATCAGTCAGGAAAGTTCTACACCTTGCCCCAGGTAATGAAAAGGCAATTAATGATCAAATTGATGGGTTCTACATATTACTCAGCAATTATGGTCACGAGTATATCAAAAAGGATTTCGAATATTTAGAGTTTGTTATCCGCTTATTGAGATTGAAATATAGCAAAGGTCAGTATTCCAAGAAGATCCATCTTCAAACTCAAAGAATTCTTGATCAGATTCAAATTCTAAAAGCCTTAGCACCTGAGGGGGTGGAGTCAAAGCACACATTTCAGATCAAACAACTCATTGAACCCTTTACTTTAGGATTGACGGAAGAACAGCTTGAAGAATTTGCGGAAATATATCTACCATATATGGATAAGTGGCTTGAAGAGCATGAAAAAAAGGAAAAGGATAAATAATCATTTACTCCCTACCCAATTTAAAACAATAGCTAAAAAGAGTTCGTTGTCCCGCTTTTCTTACACCCGCACAGAACCCTTGGTTCAACGGGTGTTTTTTTGTTTGAGTGGGGTTTTATAGCGACTAAGTTATGTTAACATATAGGGCTGTTTGATTTTGGGGAAGGTCAAAATATACTTGCATGTATAACGGGGATAATTTATACTTAATGTAAGCACATAAGTTATTTAATTAAATTTGAAGAAGGGAGTGCATTATGAATGTACAATCAATCAAAAAAAGTACGTTGGTGAAAGTAGTTTGTATTCTTTCTGTAATTATTTTGTTTTCATCATGTGCAACCCAAACTGAATTGAATTTAGGTCCGACAATTGATAAACCATTATTTGGTGTAAGTTTTTATATACCAACTGTAACTCTTGCAGAACCGATAGAAAATCTTGGTTATATAGTACCAGTTACCTCTCTTAGATTGATGCCAGATGATTCTGGAATAATTGTAAGAACTAAAAATATTAATGGATTTGAGACTTTTGATGTTATAAGTGTAAAGGTAAATAGAATTTTTGAGAAATATGCGCTTATTGAAACTGATGATTATTACGAAGAAATTACTTTAAATACTGGTGATCAATTAATTGATCATATTCCAGAATCATTACAAAAATTAAATGAGATTGATCACGAATGGTTGAAAGATTGTTTTCAAAGAGGTAAGAATTTACAGTAGTTTGAGCCCCTTGCAAAAACACACATAAAGTATTCTATAAATAAAAAGCCCGCTCGAAAGAGTGGGCTCTTTTAGTACAACACTTTATGTGGTACTATATGACCTTCTCTCAACTTAAACCTAAACGTAAAAAGAGTTCGTCTTGACCGCCGTTGCCCCGCTTTTTTTACACCCGTACCGAACCCTTGGTTCAACGGGTGTTTTTTTGTTTGTGTGGGATTTTATTGCGAATATGTATGCCGACATTTAGGATTGTTCTATTTTGGGGGAGGAGGTCACTAATGCTTGGTAGGTAGAGAAAATAAATATATATTATCCATTATAAATAATATCTGCTTAGGATCACTATGAAAATCAGACACATTATTATTGTCCTTCTTTTAATCATTTTTACGATGAGCTGTACACCAATTAATGAACCTGAGGATGGTTATCCTTTTGCAATATATTTTCTTTCCAATGATAAATTAAAAGTAACTGACGTAATGGATAAAAACTTAAATTCTTTACGCCTAAAAGCTGAACCATGGTTTACAAGTGATGATATAGATTATTATGATTGGTCCAGTCATTGCATATATCTTAAAGAAGATAAAGGAAATTTTATTCCAGGTTGGGACACAATACAACCATATAAAATATTTCCAATGGAATGGGCAGATAAACCCTTCATTATATGCTCAAACGATAAAAGGGAGTATATGGGATATTTTTTTAGTGTTATATATTCACTAAACCTTGTGACTGTTCCCGCAATGTTTGATTTAGGATACAATACTGAAGGTCCTTCAAATGTATTAATGTTTGATTGGTCCTGGCTATATATTGAAAACCCCTGTGATAATCCCAATGTTAAATCTGCACTAATAAATGATAACAAATTTCGCGAAGGAATAAGTATAACTTTAGATTCAACTAATGAAAATACAATTATTGTTTTAGATAATTCAGATACAGCAACAATATCATATACAATATCAATCACAAATAATGATGAAGAGGATTTATATATACTAGACCCAAATTTAATGGACGGTGAGGTATTTCATTATTTTAATAGTGGAGTTGTATTCTATAATATCGACAATGAAGAAGTATATAAATCTATATTGAAAAATGTATTTACCCCCCCCTATACGGGTTATTGGTCTCCTGATTGGTTTATGAAAATTTCCAGCATGGAATCCGTTCAAAGAACAATTACTCTAAAAGGATATCAAAAGTTTTCAACAGGAAGATATCTTGTTGAAACAAGGTTTAATTCACCTGTTCATATGTCAAAAAATGATTTTGAAAGTACTGATGGTCGTCTTTGGTATGGTAACACATTATCAAATTATTTTATTTGGGAATATAAAAACAATTAAACAATAAAATGGGGGTACACACTATGTGTATTATACTAAATTTTCCTTTTTAAATATATTTTATTAGAAGAAGTGACCTTCTCCCAATAAATCGGACATCTTGATAATTAAAGCCCGCTCGAAAGAGTGGGCTCTTTAATACAACACTTTATGCGGTACTATATGACCGTTACCCAACTTAAACTTAAACGTAATAAGTGTTCTATAAGACCGCCGTTGTCCCGGGGGCAACGATATTATTCCCGGCATTAAATAGCACTCTCCCATTGTTAGGAAGAGTGCTTAGGATTCTGATGATCTTTCCATTCTCGAGAGCAAGATGACAGATCTTCTCGGGAGTATGGTATAATTGACAATTGCTAATGTATGTCAACATTTAGAAGGAAGTTCCAATTGTAAAGGTATTGACCGCTTTAAATACGCCGTAACTTTCAAATGAGTAATCGACGCGTAAATGCATTCCACCGATCTCTTTATCTAAGCCAAGCCCAAAAGTAAAACCGCGCTGATCGTAATTCAAACGATAGCCTGCTCGTAAGATAAAAGCTTTTAGATATCGGTATTCGAAGCCAAATTTAAGCTTTTCCTTATAATCTCGCGGATGTGTACTTTCAATTCCCACTACAATGTCGTGTTGTTGATTTTCTTTGCCAATTAATTTAAGAATATTGGCTTGCAAACTAAATGAAACAGAAAAAGGCAGGGGGAAAGCTTCACGAACATAGGTTACTTCTCTGGAAACATTCTGAATGACGGCTCCAAAACGAATACCACTATCCATAAAGTCATAGGTAGCCCCGATATCAACTGCCATTTCACCATGTTTGTTCTCGATCATATCTGTAACAAGCGAGGTGTCATCCACATCCGAGCCTGCAATTCCTACAGTAACAGTACCCAGATCTTGATATGCATATTTCAAACGAACACCGTAAGCAAATCTATCCGATACACGTAGCGCATAACTTAAACCGGCCGCATATGCCGATGGTGTAAATGTTCCTGTTTCCGTAAAACCGTCCTCATTGTCAGCTCTGATAGTTCCATTGAATACACCGTAATCCATATAGGTCATATCCAAAGCAAGTACACCCGAATTCCCCATCTTAATGGCACCTGCGAAAGCTCCGTAGTTTATATCCGCAATTCCTCTGGTATAGCTTGCCGCAAAATCATAAGATGAATTGAGCCACCCAAGTCCGGATGGATTCCAGAATACTGTGTTGGCATTTTCAATGCCGACGACACCCATCCCGCCTTGTGCGATCGCTTCGGCGGAAATCGGATTTGCCAGAAAACGGAATCCGACCTGCGCTTTTTTCTCTACCGCAAAACCGAGGACAGGCAACGCCAGAACTATGATGAAGATCAAAATATATTGTAAATCTCTTTTCATAATAAGTTTCCTTTCTGTCATCTTATGATTACGAATTTTTCAAATTCATCCGGTAGCGCGTTCCCTGATGCATCTTCGGCACCAATGACGTAAAGGATATAGATGCCGCTTGATATATACTGGTTATTGTCGGTTTTCTGCTGCCATATCTCCTGATCGGTCCCGATATGATCTAATTCATCAACAAGATCACCGGTTTCGGTAAAGATCATCAGATGGCATTTGTAAGGTAGATAGGCAAAAACGATCTGATTTTCATTTCCTGGAAATCCCAGTGCACCGGAATTCAAGGTTGCCGGATTGGGAACTACCCTTACATCTTGTGATGTGTTCATGCCGGCTTTAAATGGATTTGCTGGAAGCTGACTGCGGTTGGCAAAACGGGAGCTCTCTAAACGCTGCCCGGGAAAAAGGCCGAAAGTATTTTGTGTCCCGTCGTCCAGTGCCGTTACGGCATAGTAATAGGAAACACCTCTTGTAACACCCGTGTCAACATAAGTCATTTCAGTCCGCTCGTTCGTCTCGTAGATCAATTCCCATCTTTCATTGCTGAAATTATCACCGGGATCCCCCACAGTTGAGGCACCTTTTTTTCTATAAACTCGCCAGGCATACCAGTCGTCGGTATCCGTGTCCGGATCAAGAAAGTAATCATCTGAAGGATACGACCAATTTATAATGATTTGATCGGCATCGCTGGTGACCGTCATATCCGGGGCTGGGGGCGGATCCGGAACATTAAGATCATGCTGCCAAACCCAGTTGGCGCGGTCCATGGCCTTGAAAAGT
>CAYNBL010000125.1:0-6450 GCA_964395205.1 uncultured bacterium
GCTATAATGGGGCATATTCAAATCATGGATGTTGATGAGACTGCTTATCTTTGTCAATTCCGAATAAGACGCCCTAAAATATTCACCGACACTGAAATCAAGAACGTTAGAGAGGGGCATAGATTAGCGGCAGAACATCTTAAGAAATATCCTGATATTAATCCGGAACTTCAAAACGCATTAGCTAAAGAGTTTGCTCCCATAAAAGTTGAAGAAGAGTGGTTTGGTAAAACGGTGGATGAAGCTGTTGTGAGTTACAAAATAGAAGAGAAGAAAGAGAAAGCCGATGATCCTTTGGAACAGAATTTATACGATTACGAATAGGAGGAATGTTGAACAGTAAATATAAACAAGACTTATTTTATAATGTTAAAAAGCTACCATTAAAAGATAAGATTGATTTAATAGAAACAGCTTATAAAATTGCGTATAAATGGTGGGTAGATGAATTGGATTGCAGTAAAAGTTTTGCTCGACAGGAAATCGAAATGGATTTCGAAACGATTATGAAGAAGTTCAATGATTCGGCTCACTTCGTGTTTATTCATCGCAGAGTTTTTGAAGACTATCTTGAAATAGGATTCTGCACAATGGAGACACCCATTGATTATTATTTATTTCTGTATTTGAACAAGAAGCATATTCCGATGTTTGTGAAGAAATACAACTTAAATATTGTATGAACGGGGAGAAATACAACCTAAATGTTGTATTGGAGGAAAGGAATAAATTATGAAAAAAGAAGCATTAAAAATAGCCAATAAGATTAGTACTCAGATTAATTGGATTAACAATATGATTGATGCATTGAAGGAAATTAACACAGAAAGCGATTACTACGAAATTAACGCTAACCCTGACTGTATTTGCCATATACATCTCTCTAACAGTGAACATGGCGAATCTGGCAAAAGAATAACAAATGCTACACATATAAATATAGGTATTTTTATTACATTGCAAACAAAAGCATTAGAATCAGAGAGGGAAAATCTTGAAAAAGAATTATTAACGCTATGAAGTGTAGCGTAGCGAAGAGAGGCCGTGATGTAAAATGAAAAGGAGAAAGGATGAAAAAAGAAAATACAACTTGGACCGGGCTTAAGTGTAATAAAAAAACAGGTGAAGAAATTACTTTCTTTATTTGGAAAGATGGGAAACGCATGGATTTTTCGCCAGGTGAAGCGCGAGAAAACTTTCCCAAACTAATGTGTAAGCATAATCGGTTACTTATGATGCATAATGTATATGGCACATAATGAGGGGTGGAAAATGAAACCGAAATATAAACTTTTTACCATCGATGATACTCGCCATTGGAATCTTCCGGACTTACCTGAAACAAGCAAGATTCTAAGCGTCTATCTGTATGACGAGAGCAGTCACACTCATTGTTGCGAATTAACACCTTCTTATGAGTGCCGTAAACTCTATAGTGTTCTGGATGATGATAGTATAGGCGGCAAACAGCACGATCTCTTAATGGATTTAATTGACTATAATGATAACGTTGGCGATATAAGTTATTATCATTGTAGTTTTGTTGATGGCTTAAAGAGAGTGGAAGTAGAAGGGGATTTTGATGATATCGAAGAAGCTATAGAATATGCTCGATGTAATGATCTTATTTAGGAGGGAAAATGAAAATTAAGAGAGATATGATAACGGGTGGCGGAATAATTGAACATTTACTTATTGAGGCAGTATCCGCCAGTTTTAAATCTGATAAAAAACTCGAACAGTTTATGAGTGATATTGATTACGATAACAAGGATGAATTAGAAGTTTGCCTTATGTTCGAGGGGAAAGAAGTCGGTCTTAAAGCAGTTTGTAAACTCTGGGAAGATTCGATTGATACAATGGTGAAAGAAAAGGCCGTAGAATTGATCAAGGAAAAAATGGGCGATCTTGATGATGCGATTCATAGTCTTGGTCGACACGCCGTGTGTACGTTTAAGAAAAAACTGGGCATCAAAATTACTGATGATGACCTTTATTTTGATTAAGGAGTAAAAATGAAAGCATTAAATGGAACAAAATTCAGCGTAAATAAATTCATGAACAATTTAGACAGAGTGGAATTAGAAGAGCTTATGCTCAGGCTGCAAACAGTAGGGAAAATCCAACATCTACGTCTTCAGTATGGATTAACAAGGGAAGAAGTAAGCTTAAAGCTGAACATGAGTGTAGGACAGGGTGAAAAATTTCAGAAAGGAGCGGTTGATTACACAGTGCTGGATTTAGCGAAAGTGAATGATCTGTATAATAAGCTTCGCGAAGTAAAGATGGGAATAGAGCTTATTGAGAAAGAAAAGGACGGGAATAATTTCGATACAAAACATGTTCCAGATGGAGATGAGGTATGAAAGATATTGATAGAGACCAGATTGTAAGTTGCGACGAAGAAGACGAAATCATCATCACATTAAAAAAGCAGGTTCTTTCCGAACAGATGGAAAAGGTTGAAGATAGATTGAAAGAACTTTTAATGGATGAGTCTATCGCGGCGGAAATATATAACACGGTTACGCAAAACGAACAAACCGTTACACTTGATGACATTATGGAGAGAAAAATTAGGGGAGATGTAAAATGATTGTAGCAATAGAAATTTTAAAAGTAGTATTCTTGTTTATAACGGTACTTCTTACCACCCATCACACAATAGCTCTCTTTGCTAAAAAAGAAATCTTGGCAAAAAATATAGTCTGTCAAGCAATCGGCATAACGGGATTTATTTACCTGCATTTTATTATGTAAATATAATAGGAGAAAATATGGGACGTTTTAGTTATTTATGCAAAGAATGCGGAGAGCCCGTTAATTCGGATAGCTTTTCCGGAGAGCATTGTACGATCTACCTTCTTAAAGACGGCAAGGTTGTAGAGCAAATGACCGGGCAATACAACAGTTACGGAGCAGTTTTTAAAGAAAAATCTTTGGAAAGCATCGAATGGAAAACGGACGAGTGGATGAATCTGAATGAACTTCACTTTAATAACAATAAGGGTGATGGCTTTGCTGTTATTCATAGTGATTGCCAATGCGGCAATATTCCAACAACAATATCCGATGATGATCCTGAACAGGGATGGGGAAAATATGTTCATTCTATAAGGACTCCGAAAGCTAAAGAGACTGGTTTACATTAATGCTTCAAACTGGACATATAGTACAGTTTCCGGCGGTAATATAAACTAAAATATTTTTTTCTTGACAAAAAAAGCATTGTTGTCCGTGTTGCTTATATGAAGATTCTCACAAGACAAGAGTGGAACGCAATCCAGGAACAGTATCCTTACGCACACAAACATATGTACCTTCATTTCGAAAGGATCGGACGAGATCAAAAACTAATTGGTTATCCCGAAAACGATAGAGATCTATATGATTTCTTTGATGATAACGGGATATATATTTACCCAACATGGTTTGGCTATAATATCGATGATGATGATCAGGATGACTTCTTAAGAGTCTTTCCTATGATCAAAGGAACTGAAGATAAAGTGGCTCGTGTGGAGGTTGAGAAATCGGCCTTCATGCGAGCCTTTGAACTTTTAAACAAAGAATTAGGGGGATTATGAAACCGGAAGACATTAAATTAAGCGAAAGATTAAAGAACGTGTCAGACGGAGTTGTTGATCTGTATGGCGACGTCGAGTCGCAAAGATTAGTAGCTAAACATTTTAATATAACAAGATCAGCTGTGCAGAGAATATTGGCTGCCAATGGAAAGGCTGTTCTTCCATTTGAAAAAAAAAGAGACAGTGAAATATCGGGGTTAGATAACGAAAATAATAGCGAACAAGCTTGCAAGGAACCAAAACCGGATTCTGAAGAAAAGATTATTTCAAGCAGCAAAAAAACACCCCTCTGGGCTGAAGGGCGGGACTCTGCAACAGGAACCATAATAACCGCCAGAAAACCGAAAACATTAGAAGATGCTACCAAGATGTTTAAGGTAGATATGGATATCTGGACAGCGGAAAGAATGGTCATTAACTCATGGGATGTGACTAACAAAAAGGGGAAATCCTTTACCAACTACCAGGTAAAAGTCTGGTTTAAGAAGAAGGTTGATGAAATTAATCCAAAAGAACTGGCAGATATGTTTATAGAACAATTATCCGGCCATAATCCATTTAAATACAAAGATATCACCTTTAAAGAATCACCGGAAAATAATCTGCTGGAAATTACTAATTTCGATCTACACTTAGGAAGGCTGGGATGGCATCAGGAATCCGGAGAGAACTATGATATTAAAATAGCAGAAACAAGATTTATGGATTCAATTTCAGATTTACTTAAGAAAGCAAAACCTTTTAGTTATTCCAGGATATTATTTCCGGTTGGCAATGACTTTTTTAATGCCGACACAACGGAGGACACAACTACTCTCGGGACTAAGGTCGACTCAGATGTTCGCTGGAAAAAAAGAACTTCAGTAGGGAACGCTCTCCTGGTTGCCGGAATAGATATGTTGAGGCAAACAGCTCCGGTAGACGTGAAGATAATCAGCGGAAATCATGATTGGATGACTATGTTTATGTCCGGAGAATATTTAACTGCCTGGTACAGAAATTGTAAAAACATTAACATAGATAATAGTCCGAAACAAAGAAAGTATTATTATTGGAATAATGTATTATTAGGATTTACTCATGGTAATAAGGAAAAGCCGGTAGATCTATTTGCTATCATGGCTCAGGAGCAAAGAACCAATTGGGCTAAGACAAAATTCCGGGAATGGCACATCGGGCATATTCATCATGAAAAAGCCATTGACTACAAAGGGGTGGTTGTGAGATGGTTGAAATCGCTGGCTGCTGCAGATGAATGGACTTATGGAAAGGGTTTTGTTGGATCTATTAAAGGAAGCGAGGCTTTTCTCTGGAATGAAAAACAGGGATTGATAGCTAATTTTCATAGTAATATTATTATATAGTTAAGTGACATTTAACAAATTATGCAGTTTATGGAAGGTGTGATTTAGTAGATGGAAAAAAGAAGAATTATATTATTAAAAGATATTAATGTCGCACCTTGTCCTAAATGCGGTAAAATACACAAGATAACGTATCCGTCCGTAACGAAAGCTGATGGGACTAAAATAGTAAACACGGAAACTGCAGTAGTTACTTGCGACGACGGCATAGCGTATCTTGTTGGATTGAACGGGAAGCTAAAGCCGGAAATTTGGAAGGAAGATTAATGTCGGCGAGCCAATACAAAGAAAGAAAGAGAGGAAGGTAGAAAGATGTTTGTAAAAATGTTAGTATAGCCACAGACAGCCGATAATATAGCTTTCTATAGAAAAAGCTTGACAGAATAGTCTGAAATTATAATTAATGGCACCATATAGGATTAATAAAAATGATCAGAAAGAGCACCGTAAATCTTAAGCATGCCAATCGTGGCAAACTCGAAAATCTTCGTACTATTGCCGAAGAATACGTCAGAATAGTCAACCTGTTTATCGACATTCTCTGGCAACAAAAGCAATTCTCGGGCAGCTTTGTAAAAGATACCACTATCGAAAGTTGGATCTCAGCGCGATTAAAGCAAGCCGCAGCAAAGCAGGCTCTTTCTATCGTAAAGTCTCAGCGAAAGAAGAAAAAGAAACATAAACCTACTTTGAACAGACTGGCTCTCGAATTAGACTCAAGATTTATTGCAATCAGCCAGGACATTAATCATTTTGATATTTGGCTAAAGTTTTCCTCAATCGGTAATAAGATCATTATTAATCTTCCTTCACAAAAACATTATCATTTTAATAAGCTCATACATGATGGTTGGGTTATAAAGAAATCAGCTCGTCTTCGCATTAACGAAAACGGCTATTTCATTGACATTTACTTTCAAAAACAGACACCTGATTTACGTGGGTCAGGCAAGAATCTTGCTATTGATATTGGTTATAAAAAATTGATAGTCAGCAGCGATAATAAACGCTATGGTGACGATAAGATCTATGACAAAATATCTCGCAAGAAGCAAGGAAGTAAGGCATTTAAAAGAGCGTTAATAGAACGGGACGAGAAGGTGAATGTTGCGTGCAAAAAGTTACCCCTAAATAACATCAAGACGCTCTACGCTGAAGATTTGAAAGACGTTAAAAAGAAATCAAAAGGTAAAATAAGAAAGAAGTTTAACAATAAACTGCAAAGGTGGACGTACCCAAAAGTTTTGGAGAAACTCGCTATGATCTGTGAAGAAAGAGGAGTGGAATTTGTGAAAGTTCCTCCCCGATATACTTCCCAGAGATGCAGTCGCTGTGGAGTCATTCGTAAATCAAACCGTCAAGGCGAGGTTTATAAATGCGCTTGCGGAAATGTCATGGATGCGGATTATAACGCCTCCTTGAATATCCTGCACTTGGGAGAATATGGTCTCCAAGCTTTTAAGCAGGTTCTATAGTTTTCTATGGAATTTGTAGCTATT
>CAYNBL010000126.1:0-6448 GCA_964395205.1 uncultured bacterium
TCTAAACCAATGTGTCCCACGAGAATTACCCGGTTCGCTGAATTCCTATTCATTTCTCCCTCCTTTCATTTTTTTTGGGTGGATAGGAGTAGTACTTATTTGTTTTATTTGCATTTCTCGCCCAAATGTATGATTTTTACAGATGGTCTGCAAACCGGGTTGGAGAAAGTGTGATGAACGTCATTGAATCTAAACAAAAAAATGTGCCGGATAAGCCCGGTGTCTATATTTATTACGACCAAAGCGGGACGATTATCTATATTGGAAAAGCAAAATCTTTAAAAAACAGAGTTCGTTCTTATTTTCGCGGTAAGTCCCAGGATCCCAAAACACAGGTCTTGGTCTCCAAGATCGCAGACATGGAATGGATCATCACGGACTCGGAAGTGGAAGCACTTCTTCTTGAAAATAATCTCATCAAGCAGCATGCGCCACGATACAATATCATGCTTAAGGACGATAAGACCTATCCCTACATTTGTATCAGTAATGAAACCTTTCCGCGTATTTTTTCTACTCGCAATATCATTCAGGATGGCTCCCGTTATTACGGTCCCTATACAGATCAGGGACATATCAAACGACTGATAAAAACCATCTATAAGATTTTCCCTGTCCGTACCTGTCGGCGAAAGATCGAGAATAGCGGTAATCCCCATGATGAACCCTGTCTACAGTATCATTTAGGCAACTGCAAGGCGCCGTGTATCGGCAAAATATCCAAAACGGATTATCGGGAAACCATTGAAGAGATCATTCGATTTTTAAATGGAAATACCCGGCCCGTTATCTCTCGTCTGACAGGAGAAATGGAACAAGCTTCTCAAAATATGGAGTTTGAAAATGCTGCTCGCATTCGGGATAGACTACTGGTGTTAAAGAAATACACGAATACTCAATCTATTGTTCAGACCGATTTTATGAGTCGTGATGTTATTGCCCTGGCAATGGCCGATCATGATGCCATTGTCACGATCTTCCGTTTACGTGAGGGTGTTTTGATCGGACGCGAACGATTTCATTTAAAACATATTGAACATCAAATTCGCCAGGAAATACTTAAAGATTTTATTCGTAGTTATTATTCAAAAACGAATCTTTTCCCCAAGGAAGTTTTTATTGAACTGGAAGACGATATTCAGCTTTTCGAAGATTATCTAAAAAAAATATCCGGATCAAGCATTAAGATCATTCGTCCTGAGCGCGGGAAAAAAGCCAAACTGTTTACTCTGGCACAAAAGAATGCGGATATGTTATTGAAAGATATCCTACTTCAAAAAATGAAACTTTCCACACAGCCGAGTAAAATGGTGGAAGCTCTGCAACAAGCACTGAATCTTTCCGTACCACCATTAAGAATTGAAGGTTTTGATATTTCACACTTTCAGGGAAAAGAAACGGTAGCTTCTATGGTCTATTTTGAGAATGGCACGGCAAAACGATCGGAATACCGAAAATTTATTATACGTACTGTTGATAAACCCGATGACTTCCAAAGCATGCGGGAGGTTGTGGAGCGCCGCTATTCGCGTCTTCTGAAAGAAAATGCGATCTTACCCGATCTTATTTTGATCGACGGCGGCAAGGGGCAGCTCAGCGTTGCCAAAGGTATATTAAATGACTTGGGTTTAAACAATATTCCCGTCATTGGATTAGCCAAGCGCTTGGAAGAAGTATTTATTCCGGGCTATTCTCAAGCTCAGAATATCCCCAAAACTTCACCGGCTGTGATCTTGCTCCGGCGCATCCGCGATGAAGCCCATCGCTTTGCCATTACCTTTCATCGCGATAAAAGAGGAAAAGCGATGGTAAAAAGCGTTCTTGACACAATACCCGGAATAGGCGAAACCCGAAGAAAGAAACTCTTAAGTACTTTCGGGTCTGTGCAGAAGATCATTGAAGCATCCGCAGAAAACATCGCAAAAAAAGCGGGGATTCCACTTAAGCTGGCCAAAACGATATTAAAAACTCTGATACAGGACAAAGATGAAGAAACCCGAAAATTATGATCTTCAATATGCGAACGAGAATATCTTAATCGAATTACAATATGGATTTCGCAAGCGGTTGACCTTAACGGTCTATCCCGATCGTCGGGTGATCGCTCGTGTTCCTTATGGACTTTCCAAACGAAGAGTCGAAGCCTATTTTCAAAAGAAAAATAACTGGATACTTAAACATCTTGAATACTTTGAAAAACATCCTCCGGAAGAAGACAAAAAATACATTAATGGTGAAATTCACGACTATCTGGGAAAAGAATATAAACTTAAATTGATCTCCGGATTAACTCATGTTAAAATAGAAAATGATTATTTGCTGGTCCGCGTTATTAATCCAAATGACAAAGAAATGGTCGCCAAAGTTTTGTATCATTGGTATCGTAAAGAGGCCATTGATCTATTAACCCCGCGATATCATGAGATGCTGGATCATTTACAATATCTTGAGCTTCCCGAGACCACCCTGCGCTTTTATAAAATGAAACGACGCTGGGGTTCTTGCTCACTAAAGGGTGTGGTCACACTGAATACGGAGTTGATCAAGAAAAACATAGGCTTGATCGATTATGTGATCATTCATGAAATATGCCATCTGAAAGTCCCGGCACATAATAAAGCATTCTATTCACTACTGGAGTCAATTATTCCCGATTGGAAAAAACGTCGCGAAGCACTGAATAAAAATACCGCATTATAAATTCCAATTTGCAAAAAGATAAATATGAAGTACATTTCATGCAGATAAAAAAGGTGCATTATGCCAAATTCATTTTCCGATCTGCGGATCGTCGATAATTTTTACCAAACCTCCGGCTTCTTTCCTATGCCAACGACACTTATTTCCACTCTTTGTGAAGATGGGCTCACGACACTTGGTGCCTATTCGTTGATCTTTCCTTACTATATTGCAGGCAAAGAATACTATGCCATGGTGCTGGAATGCCGAAATAATTCCAATACAGCTACGAACTTATTCAAAAATGGCAAGTGCGCGATCAACTTTATTCCCGATAAACGAAAATATTTCAAAGAAGCTGTCCGACTTGGATATCCCGGGGATACTCCTCAAGAAAAAATGAAAAATTGTAATTTCACAATGGAAAACGGTTTGTGTATTGAAGCCGATCCTATGACACCCCGACCAAAGATCATCGCGGAAGCCTTTCAGGTCTATGAATGCACCTGGATGAGCGCATTAGACGGTGCACAGGACGATATATTCCATGAAGGCTATGCTGGGCCCCCTATCGCGATTTTAACGGTATTACAAGCGAAGCAGGTGCTCATTTTATTCTTCGCATCGATAAGATTCTGATCAAAGAAAAGTACAAGAAAACCATTCTGAATGGAACGCGACATCATGGATTTCCAACCGTACCGGTGGATTACGGTTATCGTGATAATACAAAATTCTGGTACACCCCATTTCGGCAACCCCGTTCGGTCCCTATTCCCAAAGGCAAAGGTTTGGATATAGAGATCGTTATGTATTCTGCAGACCGGGTTGACGATAAGATCAAATTCACAAAAGAAGCTTGTGAAAAATTAGTGAGAGTCCCTCGTGTTTTTCTAAACAGGGTTCTCCTCAGTTGTGTTAATTGGGCAAAAGAAAATGATGTGACCTTAATCACTGAAAAACATATGGATATTATTAACGATAAACGGTCAAAAGAAAAAAACACATGATAGAAATTAAGAAAAATGCTCTGGTAGAACTTACGATAGAAAGCATTGCTTTCGGTGCAAAGGGAATTGCCCGTGTGAATGATTTTGTGATCTTTGTTCGCGATGCACTCCCCGGCCAAAAAGTCAAAGCACTTATTATTAAGAAGAAAGCTGCGTTTGCTGAAGCTATTATACGCGAGATCATTGAAGAATCACCCGATCATGTTGATGCACCCTGTCCCTATTTTGTAGATTGCGGAGGATGTAAATTTCAGAATCTTAATTATCAAAAGCAGTTGGATATTAAAACCGAACAAGTCAAAGATGTGTTTTCTCATCTTGTGAAAATGCCCGAGATCCCTATTTTACCGGCACTTCCCGCACCGGATATTTATGCTTACAGAAATAAAATGGATTTCTCTACGGGCGTCTCTCGCTGGAAGTTAAAAGAGAACGATCCGGAAACAGCCGAGGATTTTGCCATCGGTCTTCATGCACCCGGCCGCTTTGATAAAATACTGGATATTGATGCTTGTCTTTTACAAGATGATAAGCGTAATGAGATATTCCGGGAGATCCGTTCCTGGGCCCAAGAAAATGCTATTACACTTAACAATCCTCGCGAGTATACCGGCTTTCTGCGTTCCGTGATCATTCGCAAGGGTGAGCATAGCGGTGAGGTTATGATAAATTTGGTCACTCGATACGAAGATAAGAATTTAAGCAACTCTCTGGTTGAAAGTATCACATCCAAATTCCAGGAAGTAACATCCATTGTCAATAATATCACCGACTCCAAGGGCGATCATTCCATTGGAGAAAGGGAAGTTTTACTGTATGGTAACCCAGTCATACATGATTCGCTTGGCGGATTAGACTATGAGATTTCAGCCAATGCGTTTTTTCAGACTAATACAAAAGGAGCCGAACAGCTTTATAACACGGTTGTTGATTTTGCCGAATTTAATCAGGACATGGTCGTATGGGATTTTTATTCGGGCGCCGGTTCCATTTCGCTTTATATTGCGGACAAAGTTAAACAAGTAATCGGTTTTGAGGTCGTAAAAGATGCTGTTAAAAATGCGAAAATGAATGCCAAGCGAAATAATGTTCCTCACTGTCAATTCTTTGAAGCCAACCTAGATACTTTTTTGCAGACAAATCAGGAATTGATCAGTAAGCTCGATCAACCCGATCTGGCAATTGTGGATCCGCCTCGAGCCGGGTTGAATCCGAAATTCATCAAACAACTGCTTACTTTGAAACCACCTTTAATTGTGTATGTTTCCTGCAACCCCTCAACACAGGCAAGGGATATTGCTCTTCTTGTTGAAGCGGGATACATAGTCGAAAAGATACAACCTGTGGATATGTTTCCGCATACGGCTCATATTGAAACCGTTGCCCGTTTGGTGTTGAAATAAGTTTATTATTGTTTAGATATTATCCAATAATTTGGATAGTTAATTATATGGGGCATTAGCTCAGCTGGGAGAGCGCTGCGTTCGCAATGCAGAGGTCAGGAGTTCGAGCCTCCTATGCTCCACACTCATGAACGGACAAGGATCAAAGCACTTTTTTAAGGATTGATAATTTTTGTTTATACGGTGCAAATTTTATGGGAATATCAAATTTTGTCGGTGTTATGACCACGGAACGTTCACGACTAAATGTATCAATATTATATTTCCCATGATATGAACCCATGCCGCTACCACCAACGCCGCCAAAGGGAATATGGCTGTTTGCAAATTGGATCACAACATCATTGATACAGACAGACCCGGAATTCACATTGAACATAAGATGCTTTGCTTTCTTTTTGCTTTTGGTGAAATAATACATTGCCAGGGGTTTTTCTTTCTGTGATATTTTTCTAATCACTTCATCAATCGTATCAAATTCAATGACAGGTAAAATTGGACCAAATATCTCATCTTGCATTACCGGCATACTGTCGTTAACCCCATCAATAAGGGTGGGAGAAAAATATTTATCCGCTTTATTTTTTTTACCGCCGATCAAAATATTTACATTCTTCATATAGGCACAAACGCGATCATAAGCTTTTTCATTGATCATTCGTGACAAATCGGGGCTTAATTGAGGATTATCTCCAAATTGCCTTTTTATCTCTTTTGCCATTAATTGAACCAACTCGTTTTTAACACTACGATGAACATATAAATGATCAGGCGCAATGCATGTTTGTCCCAAATTAAGAAATTTTCCCCATACGATCCGCCTGGCTGTTTTTTTCAGATTTGCATCTTTGTCTACGATACAGGGGCTTTTTCCGCCTAATTCAAGAGTGACGGGTGTAAAATGCTTTACAGCTGACTCTGCAACGATCTTACCCAGGACCGGACCACCGGTGAAAAATATATAATCATATTGTTGAGCCAACAAAACAGAATTAATTTCTCTCCCGCCCGTAAAAATGCTGATATATTCCTGTGGAAATGTTTCCCGTATTAAATGCTCAAGCAAAGAAGCTGTCGCATGTGCATAATTGGCAGGTTTAAGTACGATACAATTTCCGGCAGCAATAGCGCCGACCAGAGGCGTTAGAAGCAAACCAAAAGGATAATTCCAAGGGGCCATGATCAAAACCAGTCCGTATGCTTCTCTACGAACATGACTTTTAGAAGGGAATAAAACAAGGGGTGTTGATGCCCGGCGAGATCTTGTCCATTTATTTAAATGCTTAAGATGGTGATCAATTTCTTTTAAAACCAAACCAATTTCGCTTGCATAACTCTCAAAAGGAGCTTTTCTCA
>CAYNBL010000127.1:0-6393 GCA_964395205.1 uncultured bacterium
AGTAATACTTATATTTTATGCCGTCATCAAGGGAGCTAACAAGCCGTTCATTTTCATATAATAAGTTTTTTGAATAAGACTTACTTTCATTAACTAGTTCCAACAGATAATTTACTTCATGCGTGAAAGCTTCTACTTCTTTTAGTAAATTATTTTGATCATAATAAAAATCGCTGGTAACTATTTTAGAATATTGGCTCAAATCCTGATTGTATTTACTTTTATAGCTTCTAAAGATCTGAATGACACGATCATCTTCATATTTAAAAGTTATGATATTCTCTGATGAAGAAGACGAAGAAGAATATATATCCCGGATCTCAGTCAGTTTTTCATTATCATCATAGAGGTAATTTATTGATCCATTGTATGTATTATAATAGAAATGAATACGGTTCTCACACTTCCCAAATTCGTTGTAAAGTCGATAGTAATAATCTTGTGCATTTTTTAAGACATATCCTTGACTGTCATAGATCACTTTACGATAGAATATTTTATTTTTATAGGTTGTACAACTGCTCACATGGTGCTCTTTAGCCTCATTGGCTTTTAGCACGTGTATTTCCGGATAAAAAAGAGGGTTTAATGGATCCGATAATTGTGCAAATAGTGGAATGCTTATCAGAATGAGCAGGATAAGGCTTAATGAAGATCGCTGGATAGAACGCATGGTTGTCTCCTTAAGTTAACAAGGAATCATTATGGTTTATCAAGATATTTTTATTGCTTGAAAAGAATATATTACGATAAGTACTGATTATCAAGAGTTTATGTGTTTCGAAGAGATTGTGCTTTATTCTTATTCCGTGTGGAATTAAGAGTATCGCCAAGTGTTTGATAGGCATTACTTAAGCAATCATAAACTCGAGCGGATGCCGGATACATGTCACGGTTAAGCAGAAAAACTTGAAGAGCTTCATGATGAAGATCCATGTTCAGCAAGTTATAGCCAAGAGAACGCAAATAATATTCATCAAAATTATAATCACTGGCATTATTTGTATGCAGATCTTTAAAAAGTGCGATCGCGGCATCAACACCCTGATCCAAAAGAACAGGAGCGATCTTTTCTGCAATAGTGATCTTTGGTATTTGCCATTCTTGATCATGCAGGATATGTTTTAATTCATTCACAATATCCCGTATATATCGGGATGAATGATTTGTCAGGATAATAATGCAATTGTTTTCCTCGATCTCGCGATAGAAATGAGTGAGAAAACCCACCCATCTACCGGAATGTTCCAGCACCTTTTTTCCGGTAGGAGACGTCTTGATCCTCCAACCAAATCCATACCAGGATGTATCGCCGTTATTCAAGATCGCGGGAGAAAAGACTTCCTTTCGGGATGCGTCGGAGAGGATTTTGTCGCCATAAAGTACTCTGTCCCATTTAAGCATATCGCCCACAGTGGAGTAGACACCGCCATCACCTTGCACAGGATTGATGTAGTGATAATCGGTAGAGATGTGATCTCGTCCGTTCAAGTCAAGTTTGTAACCATAAACACGATTCGGAATACTAAGAGAATCAGCAAGAACGTACTTGTATACACAAGTGTTTTTCATTCCTGCCGGATCAAAAATTTGCTCTTTGAGATATTCAGCAAAAGTTCGCCCGGATACACGCTCAATGATGGACGCGAGAAGGACATAACCCGTATTACTGTATTCGTATTTTTCGCCGGGTTCAAAGCGCATGGGCGGATGCATCTCAACAAGACTATTGATAATATCGTCATTCCCGGATATTATTCGCTTTGGATCTTTATAGCTCAATTCCGGTTTCCAATTTGCATTCAATAATCTTTCATAATCCGGGATGCCGGAAGTATGGTTCAATAAATGACGAATGCTAATGCCGTCATAGGGCAACTCGGGAATAAAATCTCTAAGATCTTGTTCATAATTCAAAGCACCGCATTCTGCCAGTTTCATTATGCCCGTTGCAGTAAACTGTTTGCTTACCGAGGCCAGACGAAAGCGGGAATTTAAATCCAAGGAGTCGATCGGATCAATATTTCCGATACCCATAGCATTTTTATAGACAATTTTCCCATCCTTTAGGATCAAAACATTTCCATTGAATTGTCCCTGCTTGTATACGCTTTGCATCAATTGATCGTATTCGGGATTATATTTAGATGTACATGCTGAGAACAACAACAGCATTGATGAAATATAAATGAAATATTTTATGCAAATATTTTTCATTTAGATCGCTTCCCACTAATACTTTCAATTGTCAGCTTAAGAATGACAATAGCATCTACATGCTTAGGATGATAGGAATTCTTTTTACTATCGAATTGCGACATAAGGATATCAAGACCTGCAATTTTTTCATTTCTATTCTCAAGAATCTCAACAGTGCCGTACCCGATCAATGATTGGTATTTTAAGGTCCAGTCGC
The DNA here is from genome assembly GCA_964395205.1 of uncultured bacterium. GTDB lineage: Bacteria > Fidelibacterota > Fidelibacteria > Fidelibacterales > Fidelibacteraceae > M50B103. The sequence continues at coordinate 2,417 of CAYNBL010000127.1, forward strand.
AGGCGTCAGGTCCTGTTACGACTTCTGATTTCCCTTCTATTTCAAAACAAACGCGAGGGTTCGTTTTGAGTATGTCGATCTTACGGCCATCTTTAGCACAATGAATGTAGAGAGCATTGTCTTTGTATCCGTAATTCAAAGGGACTATATAAGGCTCGTCACCATCGATCATTGCGATGCGGACGGTATCGGCGATTTTAAGGATATCCTGAATGATCCTGGGGTTGTTTATTTGTTTGTCTTTGCGTCTCATATGTCAAGGTTTATCCTATAAGTTTTTCGGCCAACATTCCCAATAAAAATCCAAAACTGGCTCCGGAAGCTGGGATCCAATCATTTTTCCTGCGTGAAAGAGGTGCAATATCTTGAAAGATCAGGTACAGAATTCCACCCCCGGCAAAAAGTAAGATAGAAGATATTGCTTTTGGTGATTCACTGAGAAGGAACTCCCCGGTAAGGGCGGCAAAAATACCTACAAAACTCAATCCAAACATCAATATCAAGGTTGAGCGTTTTTTTATTTTTTTTCTTAATTCAATATATGAATTAAATCCTTCAGGGAGATTTTGTAATCCAATAAAGAGTGCAAGGAGCAAGCCAAATTTGTGACTGTAGGCAAAGGATGCGCCCAGGGCAAGTGCTTCTGGAATAAAATCCATCATCATAGATAGAGCCTGCGCCAAAGATCCCTTACTTTTACCGATGATATAATCAATGACCATAAAGCATAATGTACCCGAAAGGAATACAATTATTAGTGCAGCATAACTTAAATTATTAATTGCTCTGGGAATCAATACAAACGCAATTGCAGATAGCAGAGCTCCGCCGCCGAATGCTATAATGAAATGATTGATCTCATCTTTGAGTTTCCATGTTCTAGACTGAAAAAAGCTGGAAAGCAATCCTCCCAGTATGATCGGCATACCGGCAATACTGGAATAAAGAATAATTGTAAGTGAATCACTCATAAATCTCTCATAATGTTTATTAATATGTTAACGGAATCTTTAATACATTGTTCACATATAAATTCACTTAGTTTTTGCTCTGCTACATATTCCAGTCCTTCCTCGGTATTAAGATCACTACCCAATAATGAACGACAATCGCTGACCTTGTGAATAGCAATAAATTGAACGTGAAATTCTTGAATTAACCTTCGGGATTCTTGACCTTGTACCTCTTTATCCAAAGTAGAGCAATACAGAGAGATCACCATAAAAGCTCCTGTAACAGCACCACAGGTTTTTTGTAGCCGTCCCATACCACCGCCAAAACCAAGGGATACTTTTTCCATGGCTTGTAAATCGGCATCCATTATTTCAGCAAAAGGAAGAAGAACTGACTGAGCGCAGTTGTATCCATTTCGAAATAAAGCAAGAGATCTGTCTTTGATTGATAACACTTATTTTCCCTTTAATAAATGAAAAATGTAGAGACGTAAAAATTACGCCTCTACAATCTTATTTGCCCGTCACCCGTCACTAGTCACTTCTTTAAGTTGCAGGCCAATGTTTGATCAACAACCAGATCCCGAATCCGAGAGCGGCAGAGCCAAAGATATAGAAAAAGATCTGGGTTCCTACATTCCCCATGATCTTAACAAAGCCTTGGATCTTACCCATGTTCCAGATTTTTGTGGGTTTGAATGCGGTTATCAAAAAAACTGCGATCCCGTACACAACAAGAAAAATTGCAAGATAAAACATAATGTAACTCCTTATTCAATTAATTATTTATGAAAGACCTTTGACGATCTTTTTCTTTAATACGATAAAATACACAGCACAGATACCAATAATCAAGGCATTTTTCCATACAAAATCACCCCAGGTCGCCGTTTGCGTAAAGACCGATTCTAAGACATCATACACCCAATAGAAGGGTGTCCAATAGACGACCCATTGCCAATTAGATGGAAGCAAAGTTCCACCAAGTATCGCCAGCATTAAGAGCATGCCAAGTAGTTTACCTACTCCAATAGCTTCATTATCATTACTAGCTAAGGCTCCAATTAGAAGACCAAAAAGTAGCGTGATTGAAAAAGAGCTAATCACAATGATATATACTTGTAGAATGTTTACATGCATAAGTCCCAAGAATAACAATGCTACAATAGTGTAGAAGGCTGTAACAAAAGCAGGTAGAATACTTTTTCCAATATAGTACTCAGCTTTTGTTAATGGGGTAATTCTTAAGGCTTTGTCCGTACCCAGTTCTTTATCTTGCACAACACCCAGGCCAATAATAAAAGCCGAAATAAATGTCATGAAGAGAATGAACATAGCACCACCCATTGTGGCAACGGGGGAGATATCACTCCTATCCTTAAGCTCCTCCGGGACGCCAGAGATAAAGGTGTTCGTCTTAGCCCGATCAGGATAATTCTCTTTTATATGGTATTGTCTTACCACCCTAGCACCGCTGGAAAAGGCTTTGTTTGCTTCGATATTTCGTTCCAGTACAGAAACATATTGTTCGGTTTCAGGATCCCAATATAAACCTTCTACTGTGCCTGTTCCACGGAGTTTTTGTTCCATATCTTCTATTGTCGGATATGTTTTTACTTTGGCAAATTCTTCAAGTTCACTGATCAATTCTACTTGAACAGCATTGGGTCCTTCTGTTACAACTGCAATAGTTGCAGCAGTACTATCCATAGAAGGCAGGAAGAATTTGAGAACTATAATCATAATCATTGGGACAATGATCATATAGGAGCCCATAAAACCAGCGAAATTAGATTTTAGGTCAAATTTAAACATTTGTAATAGTTGTTTCACTTTAACCCTCCTTCCGTATACGATTTACAAACACCCACCCAGAGAGAGTGATTAAAACAAGATCTATAGCGGCTAAAATACCGGCTCCCTGCCAAATGATATGTGCGTTGTTATCCGGGAACATGGCGGCATCTAGGCCAAACAGAGTATGATAAGTTGGAATGAATTTTAACCAAGCAGGTGAAAATACGGGCGCAAAAAGTGAAATTGCAGGCAGGGAAAGAAGCATCATAAGTAAGATAACATATCCCATTGATGCCATTGGATTGTCAAAAAATGACCCAAGAAAAGTACCAATTGCTGAACCAAAGATCACGGTGAGAGCCGTAATCATCAATGCAGGAAGATAGCCAGCAAATCCACCCATAACAGGTACATAGAGGATACTAAAAGTAACAACACTTACTGCAAGCAACATAAGGTTTTTGCTTAACAAGAAACCTATCATGCCTGTAGGTGTCACTCTAAATGCTCTAATCGTTGCATCGGCTCTTTCTTGACCAATGAGTGATACCATAGCGAACATTCCCAAAATACCCACCATCATAAGAATGATTGGAGGAAGTATTCTGCGATTGAAGGGGATATCATCCTTTAAACCTTCTTGAAGTGAGCTAAGCCTTACCACTGAATGGGCCGATAATGGATAAGCTCCCATAGGAGGATGCATCATTGATAATAAATCTTCCATTTCGATTTCAACATACTTCATCATGGCGTCAGTTGTATATGGCTGAACTAGCATTTCAGTTTTGTAGAGTGTTTCATCTCCTTTAGAGATAATAACGCCCATTGCATTACGGTTTTTAGTCATACCATCAATGATCTCTTTACGAGTTTCAACAAAGGCATCGAATTCCATATTGATTTCTTCGTTTTCTGAGAATTGATCAATAATACTTTGGACTAAACCGGTTTCATCTTGGATATAGACCATGGCATCTCGTTCGATATCTTTAGGAAAGACAAAGATCAGGAGTAGCATAATCACGATGGCAAAGCCGATCTCGAGGAGTATGAATACATCCTTGATGCCTAGTAACACATCTTTTTTAAATAGATTTAATATTTTTTTCATGCCAGACTCCTATTCAAGGCCTCGGCCGGTGAGTTTAATGAAAATTTCTTCTAGGGTGGGTTCACCGGAGTGAATGGTTTTTACATCATGTTCGGCAATAAATTTCTCTAATT
>CAYNBL010000128.1:0-6364 GCA_964395205.1 uncultured bacterium
CGATCGTTCCTACGTTCACATGTGGTTTTGTACGTTCATATTTTACTTTAGCCATGTGAAATACTCCTTTGTTTCACTTAATTTACTTTTTCCGCAATACTTGCGGGAGCAGCTGAATAATGATCAAATTGCATCGTAAACACTGCTCGTCCTTGGGTGATAGATCTCAAGTCTGTTGCATATCCAAACATTCCGGCTAAAGGAACATCGGCATTTAAGACCTGGGCATCATTGCGTGGGATCATGCCTTTTATCTGACCCCTCCTCGATGTGAGGTCACCCATGACATCTCCTAAATATTCGTCTGGTGTTACAACTTCCAGAGACATGATCGGTTCAAGCAGGATCGCATCCGCTTTCCGAACTGCCTTTTGAAAAGCTATACTACCGGCGACTCGAAACGCCATTTCAGATGAATCCACCGGATGGTGGTTTCCATCGATAAGCGTAATTTTTACATCTTCAATCGGATATCCTTTAAGAACCCCGGTTTTACATGCATCTTTTATTCCGCGTTCTATCGCGGGTATAAATTCTTTTGGTATTGCACCACCGACGATCTTATTGATAAAAACAAATCCTGCAGCTTTTTCCGATGGCTCAACATTAATTTTAACGCGAGCATACTGGCCTTTACCGCCGGTTTGTTTTTTAAATATTTCATCTATCTGTGCGAGCTTTGTAATCGTTTCTTTGTAAGCAACCTGAGGTTGACTTACATGTGCCTGCACCTTGAACTCGCGACGCAAACGGTCAACGATGATATCCAAGTGCAACTCGCCCATACCCCAAATGATCGTCTGTCCGGTAGCTTCATCATATTTGACCTGAAATGTCGGATCTTCATCAGCCAATTTGATCAATCCTTCTGTCAATGCTTCTTGGTCGGCTTTTGATGCCGGTTCAATGCATACATTGATAACAGGATTCGGAAAGTTCATCTCTTCCAGAATGATCTGATGCTTTTCATCACATAAAGTATGGCCTGTACGGGTCTTTTTAAAGCCTACAACCGCAACGATATCACCCGCATGGGCTGATTTTAGATCTTCACGTTTGTTGGCATGCATTTTTAATATTCGTCCAAAGCGTTCGCGTTTTCCGGTCTCGGAATTCATCATATACTGACCGGCTTCAACGCTTCCGCTGTAAATACGTAAATAAGTCAAACGACCAACATAAGGATCAGTCATGATCTTGAATGCCAGTGCTGAGAAGGGTTCATCCGTACTCGCCAAGCGAATTTCTTTTTTATCGCTTCTCGGCGATTTACCATGCACTTCAGGAATATCCAGAGGTGACGGCAAATAATCAACAACCGCATTTAGTAATTCCTGAACACCTTTGTTCTTGAAAGCTGAGCCAACAAGAACGGGGACAATATCACCTTTGATCGTTCCGACGCGAATAGCCGCTTTTAGCTCACTTTCCGTTAATTCCTCGCCTTCGAGATATTTTTCAAGAAGTGTATCATTATATGAAGCAATTTCTTCAACGAGATGATAGCGGTATTCTTCAACTTTTTCTGCCATATCTTTGGGGATAGGACCGTATTCGAATTCCTGTCCCAAAGATTCTTCTTTATAGATAATAGACCGATTGTTAATAAGGTCGATAATACCTGTGAACATATCACCGGAACCGACAGGTATAAAGACGGGGAGCGGATTAGCGCCGAGGCGTTTTCGTATCATATCCAGTACATTATAAAAATCGGCACCTGCGCGGTCCATTTTGTTAACAAAAGCGATACGAGGAACTTTATAATTGTTTGCTTGTTTCCAAACGGTCTCAGATTGAGGCTCAACCCCACCAACACCGCAAAACAGAGCAACCGCTCCATCAAGAACGCGTAATGAGCGTTCCACTTCCGCCGTAAAATCAACGTGACCCGGCGTATCAATAATATTGATACGATTCTTTCCCCATGAACAAGTTGTAGCAGCAGACGTGATGGTAATACCACGTTCTTTCTCCTGCTCCATCCAATCCATAATCGCAGTACCTTCATGTACCTCACCTATGCGGTGGGATATTCCGGTATAATACAGAATCCGCTCAGTTGTTGTCGTTTTACCGGCATCAATATGAGCCATAATTCCGATATTCCGCAATTTTGATAAATCAAAAGCCACGTATTACGCCTTTATTGTTTGGCTATCGACTGAAATGTGCAAATGCTTTATTTGCTTCAGCCATTCTGTGCGTATCTTCTTTTTTCTTGATTGATGATCCTTCTCCTTTGGAGGCGGCCATCAACTCAGATGCTAGCTTAGTAGCCATCGCGTTGCCTGAACGGGCACTGGAATAGTTAATGATCCAGCGCATTGCAAGTACGTAACGACGGTCACGACGAACTTCAATGGGAACCTGATAAGTAGCTCCACCAATTCTCTTGGATTTAACTTCAAGAACCGGGGCAACATTATCCAAGGCTTTTTGGAATGTATCCAAGCCTTTTCCACCTGTTTGTTCATTAAGCACGTCAATAGCACCATACATAATCTTCTCGGCAACACCCTTTTTACCCTCTTCCATCAAATTATTGATGAACTTAGTAACGACTTTTGAGCCGTACTTGGGGTCTGGTAATACGTCGCGTTTGGGTGGCTTATTCCTTCTTGACATAGATTATACTCCGCTTTAAGATTTCGGCCGCTTAGCGCCGTAACGTGATCTACTCTGTCGTCTACCTTCCACACCGGCAGTATCCAGTGTGCCTCGAATGATATGGTAGCGAACACCCGGAAGATCTTTAACACGACCACCTTCAATAAGCACAATTGAGTGCTCCTGGAGGTTGTGACCTTCACCCGGGATGTATGCCGTAACTTCTGTACCTGTTGTCAGGCGAACACGCGCAACTTTACGTAACGCTGAGTTCGGTTTTTTTGGCGTCGTTGTATAGACGCGTGTGCAAACTCCGCGCTTCTGCGGATTTGCGTTCAAGGCAGGAACCTTGTTCTTCTTCGTGATCTTTTTTCTACCTTGTCGTACTAACTGATTGATCGTTGGCATTTATATGTTTCTCCATTTTCACAAAAGCTCAGTAAGATAATGTTTGTTGTGCTTCTATGCAAGTTTTTGTTTGATTTTTTCCATGCTTTTTTCACTTGTACCTATAAGCATAAAGCATAGATAAATGCTGCATAAAAAAACGCCCCCCGAAGATTCGAGGGGCATTTATTGGTTACCGATTACCGAGTTTATTCAGTGGGGACTTCAACCACCTCTTCAGGTGTTTGTTCGTTCACGACTGTGTTGTCCGGTATGGGTATTTCAACTTTTTCATATTCAGGTTCTTCCACTCGCAGTGTAGTATATTTTTCCATACCTGTACCTGCAGGAATCATCCGTCCAATAATGATGTTTTCTTTTAAACCGCTGAGGTCATCGATCTTACCTGAAATTGCCGCATCCGTAAGAACGCGGGTTGTTTCCTGGAAAGAAGCAGCAGAAAGGAAACTCTCGGTGTTAAGAGAAGCACGGGTAATACCGAGCAGCAAGGGATCAAAAGTTGCAGGTTTTGCAGCTTTGAACTTTGCAGGCCGCTTTTCGGCGGCTTTATGCCTTGCATTATCTTCTTTAACCATATCACGAGGATAAACATTATTTTCGATAAGAGAAGTATCACCTGCGTCGTTGATAGCAACCATATCAAATAGTTTATTGTTTACTATCTGAACTTCTTGACGACCGATACGATCTCCAACGAGAAAATCGGTGTCACCCGGATCTTTGATCTCAACTTTTTGTAGCATCTGACGTACGATCACTTCGATATGTTTATCGTTGATACGTACACCCTGCAGACGGTAAACGTGCTGTATCTCATTTAGAAGATGCTTTTGCACTTCTTTTACACCACGGATCTTAAGGATCTTACGCGGAGGAATAGCACCGTCACACAGCGGTTCACCCGAACGAATATAATCGCCTTCGTGAACCAAAATGTGCTTCCCTTTCGGGATCTTGTAGGTATAGATTTCACCGAGTTCATTCGTAACACGGATCGTTTGAATACCATGTTGTAATTTATCGAAACGCACATTTCCATCGACTTCGGAAACCACAGCTTCGTTGCTTGGGTTCCTTGCTTCGAAGAGCTCGGATACGCGGGGAAGACCACCGGTAATATCGTTGCTTCGTGCACTTTCTTTAGAACGTTTGGCCATGGTCTGGCCCTGTATGACCTTGTTGCCTTCTTTAACAATGATAGATGAATTTTCGGGAAGCGCGATCGGCTTTCCAATCATTTCACCATTATCATTATAAATAGCGACACGGGCAGTTTTTTCACGGTCTTTAGATGCAATGATCTGCCATTCCATGTGACCTGATGAATCGGTAACTTCATCAAAAGTTACACCGGCGATCAGATCAAGGAATTTTACCGAACCATCATAACGGGAAACGATATGTTCGTTGTATGCATCCCAATCATATAGAATTGAATCGGGACCAACTGCATCACCATTCTTGACATGGACTTTAGCACCCTGAGGAATGGTATAGGTAATCAGATTTCGGTTATCATCATCAATGATTGAAACTTTTCCGTTACGGACCAGAACAATATGCAGGTCATTTTGGGAAATAAGCAAATTTTCAGAAAATTCAACACGACCCTTATAGCGAGCCGTTTGATGAGATTCCTGAATAATACGACTAGCAGTACCACCGATGTGGAAAGTACGAAGCGTAAGCTGAGTACCCGGTTCACCAATGGACTGTGCAGCCATAATACCAACTGCTTCACCTGTATTAACAAGTTTATCGGTCGCCAAATTTCGGCCGTAGCATTTTGCACAGACTCCGGTTTTGGCTTCACAGGTCAATACTGAGCGGATATAAATAGATTCAACGTTTGAGTTGGATATCTTTTCTGCAAGTATTTCATCGACAAATTCACCGACTTCCGCAATAACTTCATCAGTCAGCGGATCAATCACATCTTCCTGTAGAACTCGACCGACAATACGTTCTTTCAGATATTCAATGATGTTCTCCCCTTCTTTCAAGGAAGTAACACGAATACCGTTGATCGTACCGCAATCAATTTCATTGATCACAACATCCTGAGCCACATCAACCAGACGACGGGTCAAATAACCGGCATCAGCTGTTTTCAATGCCGTATCGGAAAGACCTTTACGAGCACCGTGGGTCGAAATGAAGTATTCAAGTACAGTCAGACCTTCTTTAAAGTTTGATGTAATAGGTGTTTCAATAATATCGCCACCGGCGCCGGCTATGTTTTTCTGAGGCTTATTCATTAAACCTCGCATTCCGGCAAGCTGTTTGATCTGATCTTTAGAACCACGAGCACCGGAATCGGTCATAATGAACAAGGGATTGAATCCTTCGTTGTCTTCAACGAGTTTTTTGTTCATAGCGGCCTGTACGGAATCGGTGGTCTTAGACCATGCATCAATAACCTTATTATAGCGTTCATTTTCAGTAATGACACCGCGTTTACGTTTGTCATTAATGTCATTTACGATATTTTGGGTCTTATCGATAATTTTGAATTTATCTTCAGGAATGATAACATCAGAAAGACCGATGGAAACACCGGAACGGGTTGCCATGGAGAATCCAAGATTCTTCAGATCATCGAGAAATTCAACGGTCCGGTTGATACCAACCACACGGTTTGATTCTTTGATAATGCTTTCGATACGTTTCTTAGTTACCAATTCATTGTAAAAAGGCAAGCCTTCGGGAACGATAGAATTGAAAAGAATACGCCCGACTGTTGTGGGGATCAATTCTCCTTTCAAACTCAAATTCACCTTCGCATGCAAGGTCACCCATTCATTGTCCAATGCCAATAGAGCTTCATCTTTACTGTAATAACTAGAACCTTCACCGGGCTGATTGGATTTTGCACGAGTAATATAGTAAGAACCCAAAACCATATCCTGTGAAGGAATAGCAATAGGATTACCATGTGCGGGGTGGAGAATATTGCTACTTGCAAGCATCAACATTCGCGATTCGATCTGTGCTTCAAATGAGAGCGGTACGTGTACCGCCATTTGGTCACCGTCAAAGTCAGCGTTGAAGGCAGAACAAACGAGAGGATGGATGCGCAAAGCTTTTCCATCGATCAAGATAGGCTGAAATGCCTGAATACCCAAACGGTGAAGTGTTGGAGCACGGTTAAGGAGAACGGGGTGATCTTTGACCACATATTCCAAAAGGTTCATCACCTCCGGATCACGTTCTTCAACCATACCTTTTGCCACTTTTGCCGTTCCGGCTAATCCGCGAATCAATAATTCGTGGATCAAGTGCGGTTTAAACAGCTCAGTTGCCATTTTCTTGGGAATACCGCATTCATGCATATGTAATTCAGGTC
>CAYNBL010000129.1:0-6274 GCA_964395205.1 uncultured bacterium
ACATTATAATTTAATGCTTTTTTGGGGACTTGGTAGTCTAATGGATGCTTCGGGACGGGACTACGGACGGCAAGCGCCTTTTCGCCTAAGCATTATACTATCTTTTTTGTGCCTTAGGGTACTTCGTGCCTTTCCAGCCTCCGCACAAGGCTACGGCGGACAAGTGTGTGAGGTTTTTTCAATTGTCAATTATTTTATGAGTTTCCACCGGGTATCTATTTGCGTTGTCGGTCCGAATTCAACGATGTAATTCCGCAATGCTTCACGCATCATGATGCCGGTATTCAACCGGTGTTCTTCACCGATGGTCGTTAATCTGTCGTAACCCGAATTTCCTTCAGCAAGATAATCCGAGAGGGCAATTTTATAAAGGGCTTTTTTATCAAAAGCTTTGCCCTGAATGGTCAGGATCTCAGCGCGATCTCGTTCGGCTTTACGTTTATCCACGATCACTTCAAGTCCGGAGACCAGCATTCCGCGGGAATTTCCGCTGACCCGGTCTTCGATAAGGGCATCTAGGTCAGCACCGCTCATTTGGAAAATGGTAATACGGTTCCCAAAAGGCAGGAAGCGGAACAGACTTTCATAGGTCAGGGGACCGGCTTCAAGATCGGACCGAAGTCCGCCGTAATTTGAAAAAGCAACATCGGCATTTGAAGACCATGCAACCGCATCACAGAGAAGATTGCCCAAAATAGACTGACCTTCGTTTGCGCGACGCAAAGGAGCCGGAAGAACGGTGATGACCTTGTCAAAACCAACTTCAGCAACAGCTCTTCTGGCTTCGATCATACTGTCGATATCCGTATCTACCCAGAACTCATCTTCGAGCAGGGTAATAATCGCACTTTGGTCGACGGCAAAATCGTATCCGGCCAATGTTTTGGTTTTCTTGTGAATATAAAAATTGACCTGGCCAATGTTCGTGCCATTGCCGTAATTCTGGAAGATCAGGGTGTGATTAATGGGATCTTCGTAAGGTTTGGGAAATCCTTTATGCACATGTCCAGTAAACATGACATCAATACCCGGCACTGAAACGGCTACTTCCATGCCGGGAGCGCCGATCTTGTTCTCGTCGGGCCATTCGCCACGCTGGATCGCTTCTTGCAGCAAAGCGGCTTCTTTGTCGCGTTCGTAAGGTGTCCATGTGTGAGTGGAGAGTATAATAAACTCCGCACCCTCTTCTTGCATGATCGGGATCCATTTCTTTGCTGTGGCAATTTCCGGCAGGAAAGTGAGTCCTTTTACATGCTCCGGAAAACTCATTGAGGGAGTGGTTGCTGTGGCAATACCCAAAATACCGATCTTGATACCGAACATTTCTTTTATAATATAGGGTTTCAAAAAAGAAGCTACGTTCCCGCTTTCATTCACAATATTGGCACCGAGAAAAGGAAAATTGGCTTCCTCTGCCCGCTGTTTAAGTTCAACAAGACCCTTGTCAAATTCGTGATTCCCCACTGTCAGAATATCATAGGAAACACTGTTCATAAATTCAATAACCGCAGCACCTGCAGTCTTGGAACCGACCGGAGTCCCGGAGAAGAAATCGCCTTCATCAATGAGCAGGACGCCAAATCCTTCGGCTTCAGCTTCTGCACGAAGCAATTTAGCATAATGCGCAATAGCCGGGGCACTTCCGATCTTGGGTGGGAATTGCGGATTCATGAAGGTCGCTTCCGTTCGCGTAATACCACCATGCACATCATTGGTAAATAAAACCGTAATGCGCTGGTATTCATCGGCCGGGAATTTCTCTGCAAATAGTGCTCCCATTATCATGGTGATGATGAGAATGTACTTTATTTTATTAAACATAAATTACCTTTGTCGTTTTATGTAATTAGTTACTTTGAATCTTTATTTAATTGATCTTTTAGCTTATATCCAAGTTTTGTTAATCTATACTTTTGTTTGCTGCTTGCAGGTTTATCTGGAATTGTCATTTCAATAATTTTTAATTCAAGTGCAGGTAAAATATAATTTTTCCTAAAATTTTCATCATGATGTAAACCTAAAAGCATTTGCAATTCTGATCGTTTCATTTCAGAATTCATGATTTTGACAATTTTTTTTACTTCCCCACTAACTTCCGCGGTGACTTCCGCGGTGACTTCCGCGGTAGCAGGGACGTGCCGGTAAATAATTGTCTTAAAAGAATCTTCTTGAAAAAAATCCGGTTCTTTTAAGTTTGCTTTTTTCGCATATTTGATCATATCGGAAGTACCGGTTCCCATTCGTTCGATATACCCTGCTAGATACATGGGCTCAGCAAGCAAGGGGTTGGCGGGAACAGAAGAGTGTAATTGTTTTAATTTTTCCGTCGTCCATCCCATAGGAAGTAAACCAGGGTTCCAAATTTCAATTCTATCGCTGAACATCATAATCTGTACACTGGCATTGCTGGTATAATCACGATGGACAACAGCATTTACGATCGCTTCAGCGATAATTTCTTTGGGAATTTCATAAGCACCCGGGATACTGACATCTTCAGCTCTGGTTCCAATACTATAATCTAGTTTTGAAAGCACAAAATCCACAGACTGATCAACCAGGTCAAATACATTTCCTTTAAACACCTTATAAGAAGGAATGGGCTTTTCAACCACGTTCCCGTAAAAGCGAGCACATCGCACTTCAGAGTTAATGAAATATTTTTGTGGCTCATAAGCAAAGAGTAATAAAGCGGCATTACGAATACGATTGTTTTCCATTAAATTGAGGTGTGTTAAAAGCTCTGTAGCCGATGCTTCTTCGCTAAGCGGGAAGCCCCTTTTTGAGCGTGCGATCCGAATAAACCATTTTATTTTATCGGGATCAATATCACCGATATCGGCTTTTTTGTTATAACTCGCATCGAAAGGAGCATTGCGAATAATTTCCTTTTCAAGAAGATAATTTACAAGAGATGCGTATACAGCCGATTTTAATTCATTCAGTGAACTAAATTGTTTTCTAACAAGAACCCCTTGTGCCTTTTTTACAAATAATTGTTCTTTGGGATCTCGTTGTTTTATGGTGTGGGATGAAAGATATACTAGTCTTGTTTTATGAAATTTACTTGCATGATCGAATTCTCTTTCGGTAGGCGAAATGTCTTCACTGTCTTCATTACCGTAATCTTTTCCCAATATCCCAAGATAAATATTACATTGCTCAACTTCTTTTAAGTAGATGTTATTTGCTTCCCGATCAATTGCGGGTAATTTTTCAAAAATAAATGGTTCAAAAAATATGCCCAGCAAAGGATCTGACAATAAATATTCAAAAAGAGCTTCCCTTTCTTTCGAAAACTCGTCTTGAACACTGCTGATAAATATTTTCTTTTTTTTCATACCATTATTTATCACTTAAATTGCAAGCATTTTAATTTATGTTTTACGCCTTACGAGTCACGTCTCTAAAATGCGTAAGAAAGCGAAACATTCAATCTCAATCCGTTTTCTTTGACTTTATCCAAAGTTGCCCGTACCTCGTCTTCAACAGGGAAGAGGTCCGAGTAATAATACATATTTTGATAGAGCAAAATACCAATATCCAATGTCAGGTTATCCGATGACCAACCTGAACCCATATTGATCGTTGAGCGGTTCATGTCATTGTTCATGGGATTTTTCTCATATGTAAAACCAAAACGCAGCGGAACGCCGGTAAAAAACACATGTTCAATACCTGCACGAAGTACCCATGATGGAGTATAATCAGGTGAGAAGCTCGAGACCATGGAATCAGCCGAATCAAAATATAAGGCTGCGTAACTTGACCAGTCCGTGATATCAAACTGTGCATAAAGCGTTGTCTTCAATTCATTGTTGGGAATGTAGCGCAGAGATAATGAGTAAGTATTGGGACGATCAATAATGACCTTATAAGAGGAATCGGCATCAACACTATAAGCCGGAAGCATGAGTGAAGAATCCATGCCGGCGATCATGTGCGTGCCTTCCATGGTATAAATACCGGCAAGCGTGGTGGACAACCCTAACTGCAAGCGATCGGTGACTTTGGCAGTCAATCCAAGATTAACATTGCTGCCGGTGCCATTCGTCGGCGTTGCCGGAAAATAAGTTGTATCCGATGATGACAATTTAGGGTCATTTAAGATAGGAATAACGCCAAAGCCTTCTTCAAAGCCCGAACCAAAATAATGGGTATAGGCATAACCGACTGCAAAACGTTTACCAATATCATGTGCCAGAGCAAGATTTAAGCCATGGGTCATTCCCGAGAAATTTATTTTGTGATATCCTGCCAGAGGATCGCGGATATAAGCACCGCTACCGAGGTCAGAGCGAATTTCTTCCTGATAATCGTAGTTGAAATTCTCTAAAGAATACCAACCGGCGGAGGCAGAAAATCCTTCCCTGGAATAATACATGGCCAAATCGCCTTCCATTCTCGAGTAGCGATTTGAAACATAATCATTTTCGGCAAGGTAATCGCCAAAACTGTCCTGTACCGGGAAAGAACGACGTTCGATAAATGACGCCATATTCAGGTTCGAATAAACGACCAAAGCGTCTGACGCTTTATACAGCATGGCCGGGTTATTCAGTCCCGCAACCGGATTCTGTTCCAGTGCCAGATTGTTCCCACCAAGTGCCAGACTGCGAGCCGTGTTCTTGCTGATGGTCTCCAAACCCATATATTTGAAATAGGCTTGACCGAACAGGCTTCCCGCGCTTAGCGTTATAATAAGTAATAAAGTTAAAAGGTGTTTACGAGTCATACTCATTCCTTTATAAAATAATTAAAATCGATAATCCAATTGTAGTCTAAAATCATTTGTAGACATACGATAATTTATATCACTCAACTGCAGAAGACTTCCATCATCAAGTGCGATGTAAGCTTCTACGATGTTGTCCTGATCCAAGCGCGTATCGACGGTGTATTTGAAACGCAGGGACAGATTGTCTGTGATCCTGGTGAACAAAGTTATCCATCCGCGGAAAGCGTCAACCGGTGAATTTGTAACACGGAAATCCGTATCTTCAAAATTCCAAATAAATCCGTTATAGACCATACCGGAGGCAATGATCTTTAATCGTTTATTGAAATTATGTGTAAATCCCGCACGAATGGCTCGTGACGATGAACCGGCATTTCCAACCATGGAGGTACCGCCACTGGTTGTATAAACCAGGCGTGCTCTGGGCGAGAATTCCGTATAGCCAAAGATCAAGTCAAAACGAAGTCGATCGAAGCGTGAAAGACGGAATTCATTGGTCAGAATTGTTTCATTGGAGCGATATACATTTGATGTGAAGAAATTCTCGTTGTAGCGGCTTTGCCATTTCTGACGCAGGCGGATACGGTAGTTAAATACCGGACGATATTCCATACGGGCGACCAGACGGTTGTATTTCGCACGGTCTGCCACTCGTTCCCAGATATCATGTTCAACGGTCGCGATTAGCGAGCGTGACAGTTGGTAACGCATAGAGTAATAAAGTCCTTTTTCAGACTGCGGCTGTGAGGAGCCGGAATACAAGAAACCGTAAGCATCATCCATGAGGTAGTAAATATCTTCATAGATCGATGTTTTATATCGCGCGTAATTCGAGAAAGAACGTTGATAAGGATTATCGTATTCAAGATCATAATTTCTGTACATAGCCATGAAATTGAAATTCTCAAATTGCCAGTACATGTTTACGATATAGGCATAAGCATCGTTTTTCCCAAGATTGAATGCCGTGCTGTCCCTATCTAAAATACCGATCTCACCCTGAAATACAACGTTTTTCAATGAATAGGAAAAATCCATACCCATCACACGACGGTAGGCTTTTGCTTTTTTCCAAAGACCGGATCGTGCGTGAGATTCATAAGTGGCAGCGATCTCAGCGTCGGCCGAGTTACCGATCTGATGTAGGTACTTGTCCATCCTTGAGATAATGGTCCCAGGCTGAAAATCCAGTTCCCGGTCGTAAAGACTCTCATAGAAGGTCAAGCCGATATGTCCGTTTGGAATGGGTTTAAAGCGGATATTACTTCCGTAGAGCAATTCATGAACATTGTTCATCAAGCCAAGGGATTCCAGTCGGGGTTCCATGCGAATAAAAGCCGAGAAAGAACTATCCGAATTCAGGATGGCATCGCGTGTATTGTAACCGACGAAAGGGGTAATGAAGAGGGATTTCAACTGGTATTCCATTGAAAAACCGTTTTGGGAATAAGCGCGTGCCCGTGAGGCATCGCCAGAGATCCCGATCATGCGTTTACGCCAGCCGTAGCCGGATTTCCGTGGTGTAAAATAATCCAC
>CAYNBL010000130.1:0-6147 GCA_964395205.1 uncultured bacterium
CCGATAGAGCCAGATCCCGCTTGGGATGCTTAAAAGCATAGATATTGATCGGTACGGGTTTTGCCCATCCCATGCCGATCACGAACAGCATGATCATTCCGATGGGATCAATATGGGAAATGGGATTTAGGGTCAGACGCCCCATGTTCTTTGCAGTATTATCGCCCAAACGATAGGCAACATAGCCGTGAGAGTATTCATGAACGGTCAAAGCGAATAAGATCGGGATGACCATTGATATATAATTCATGATCTGTGGATTCATCGTGTAAGTTTTTCCCTGGGGTGAAAGGTTTTATGTACTTCTTTTAAATAATTTCGGTCAAGGTGAGTATAGATCTGTGTGGTTGCAATATCTGAATGCCCAAGCATTTCTTGTACGGCTCGCAGATCGGCACCACCTTCGAGTAAATGAGTTGCAAAAGAGTGTCTGAATACATGCGGTGAGACAGCTTTATCAATATGAGCTAAGTTCGTATATTGTTGAATGATCTTCCAAACACCCATTCGTGACAGTGGGGTTCCGCGCATATTGAGAAAAATGACATCCTCCGCCTTTATATTAGCCGCAAGCAAAGGACGAACATGTTGAATATAGAGCGAAAGCCAATATTTTGCTTCATCACCCACGGGGACAATACGCTCTTTAAAGCCCTTTCCCAAAACCCGTACCCAGCCGTCTTCCAACATCAATGCAGGTAGGCGAATGGAAAGCAGCTCTGAAATTCGCAAGCCACTTCCGTAGAGTAACTCCAGCATGGCACGATCACGCATTCCACCATCCGTTTCCGTATCAATAGTGGCAAAGATGGCTTCAATATCCGGGATGTCGAGTATTTTGGGTAGGCGTTTCGGCAGTTTGGGCGAATCTATATTTTCGCTTACATCTTTTTCACAATAACCTTCATTAACCATAAACCGGTGGAACATACGGATCGTGGAGAGATTTCTTGCCAGAGAGCTGGGTGCAAGAGGAATTTCCGCAAGTTCTTCAATATATGCGATCACGTGATCTGTGGAAATAAAATCGGCTTTTGTTACATGATGTTCACTCAAATAGGCAAGATAACGGGTAATGTCTGTTCGATATGATTGTACCGTATTGGGTGATAATTGTCGCTCACCCTGAATGTGATATATGAAATCCTGAAAGGTTCTTTGCATGGTCATTTATTTTATAAATGCATTTTCGATCTCTTCGCACAGCATATGTCCGATGATGATATGCATTTCCTGAATACGTTGAGTACTCTCAGAGGGAACGATTAACGCAACATCTCCCAGTCCCTTAAGTTTACCGCCTTTATTGCCGCTAAGGACAATACACTGCATTCCCAAATCATTAGCTTCCTTTGCGGCCTCAACGATATTGGAAGAATTACCGGACGTGCTGATAGCGACAAGCACATCGCCTTCATTTCCCAAAGCTTCCACTTGGCGGGAGAAAAGTTCATCGCTTTTATTCGTATCGTTGATCCATGCGGTCAGGAAAGACGTATCGGTGGTTAAAGCCATAGAAGCAAGTGCAGGACGAACATGGTTCAGTTTAGCGACCAGCTCAGCCGAGAGGTGTTGACAGTCTGCCGCTGAACCGCCATTGCCGCACCAAAGAATCTTTTTGCCGGACTTAAGAGCTGCGGACATTATTTTAGCCGCATCATTTATTTTTTGTTGAAAAACATGGTCCTGTTCAAGTGTCGTGATCAGGGCGCGTGATTCGGAGAAAGCATTCTTCATATCTGTATATCCTTAAAAAATGTCGATATTATGTAAACAACAGCGAAGTTAATACAATTGAAATGATTAGTAAAGAAAATTGTTTCCGTAAGAAAGTAAGGCGTGAAACGTAAGACGTGAGATGTGGTAAATATTGTCATCTCGACCGTAGTGGAAACCCAGAGAGACCTGTCATCCTGAGCGGAACCGCCAGCTGGCGGAGAAGTTCTGTTGTCATCTCGAACAGTCTACGCTCTACGAGCTACGACCGTCAGGCCATGTGGAGAGATCTCAAAAGCCCAGCTGATTTTTAGTAAAGGTTGCTTTAAGAGCGACATAAACTAATTGTAAAACGAGGAAGAATTATGTATACTACAAATGTCAACAAACAATTAATTAAAATGAGTAGCATGAGTTTAAGTAGTCAAAATATGGCACAATTTCTGTTTTTATTAGTACACCTAATCTTATGTTATAAGGCTAAATAATTTTCATTCTAAAATAAATCGAGATACATAAAAAATGGAAACAGAGAACTTTGATAAACTGATAGCAAAAAGGCGACAATGGGTTCAAAGTTCTAAAGAAAACAACTTTGACTTTGATAGCATTCTTGCGGGGATTTATAATGATCCATCCCATTTTATCTATGAAGTATTACAAAATGCCGAAGATGCAAAGGCAACAGAGATTTCGTTCACTCTTTTTAACGACCGTCTGGAAATAAAACACAACGGTAAAAATTTCGATTTTAATGATGTCGATGGAATAACAGGCATCGGTATATCTACTAAAAAAGAAGATATAAATTCAATCGGCAAATTCGGTGTAGGATTCAAATCAGTATTCGCAATTACTCAAGCACCTGTAATTCATTCAGATCATTTTCATTTTGAAATAAAAGATTTTGTAATTCCTTCATTAATTGAGAACAACGGAATTAAAGAGACTTTAATTGTTTTACCTTTTAACCATCCGTCACGAACACAAGATGAAGTATTTGAAATTGTAAGCAAAAAACTTGAAAGTATCGGATTAAAAACGTTACTCTTTTTAAAAAATGTAAAAGAAATTAAATGGCAAACACCAAATAAAAGTGGATATTATTACAAAGAATCAAAAGACTTTCAGAATATAGAGAATGTTCATAAAATCTCAATAATATCAAAAATTGAGAAAGAAGAAAATTTTGAAGAATTTCTTGTAATAAAGAAACCCATCATAATTGAATCCTATAATTTAAATGTTGAGATTGCTTATAGAATAGGAACAGATGAAGCAGGAAAAGAAATTATTGAAAAGGAAAGAGATTCTAAACTCGTTGTATTTTTCCCAACTGAAAAAGTAACTTATTTAAATTTTTTAATTCAAGCACCCTATAAAACAACACCAAATCGGGAAAACATTCCGTTAGATGACGAGCAAAACCAATATATAATTGAAGAAACAGCGAGTCTTGTGGCTGACAGTATTTCGATTATTAAAAGATTAGGTCTTTTAAGCGTTTCTTTTTTAGAAGTATTACCAATCGATCAAAATCATTCTGATGAAATTATCTATTCATCAATATTCGAAAAGGTAAAGGAAAAATTATCATCAGACGAAGCGTTACTTCCCGCATCGAAACAAGACTTTACCACCGCCCAAAACGCATTGCTGGCACGTGGAAAAGAACTCACCGAAATGCTTGATGAAATTGATATAAATATTTTGTTTAATAAAAAGAGTTGGTTAAATACAGATATTACCTACGATAGAACAAGGCTATTGCGAGATTACCTTATAAACGAATTAGATATAAAAGAAATTGATTTTGAAGATTTTGCTATAAGTATTACAAAGGAATTAATAGAGTCAAAATCAGATGATTGGTTAATTGGTTTTTATAGTATATTATTAGATCAACGTTCTTTGTGGGCAAAAAGTGGATATTATGGTCGCAACGCAGGCGTTTTAAGAAATAAACCAATTATTCGACTCTTTGATAACACTCATATTACCCCTTGTGATAAAGACAATAAGATTCAAGTCTATCTTCCAGCAGAGACTAAATCAAAATATCAGACTGTTAAGGAAATTCTAACGCAAAGTGAAAAGTCTTTAAAGTTTTTGACTGAACTTGGGTTGTCAAAGCCAGACATTTTCGCTGAAACAAAAGAGTTCGTTGTTCCTAAATATACCAACCCTAATCCTGATATAAGCCTTGAAGAATATTTTGAAGATTTTGAAAAACTATTAATTGCCTTTGAAAAGGAAGATTCAGAAAAAAAGAAAGAACTCATAAGTGCTCTAAAAAATTTGTATTCGATTTATTCAATAAATTCAGTTACGGGTGAACATCAATTTTGCAAGCCAAATGAAGTATATCTCAAGAGTGAAGATTTGGTCAAATACTTTAAAGGTTTCGATCATGTCTTTTTTGTTTCTGATGAACTCTATGAAAGATTTGTAGATGGTATTGGTGCTTTAACCAATTTATTGTTAGAAATTGGATGTGAAAATAAACCACGAAGAATAAGCATTAAGTCAAATTTATCAAATGAAGAGAAATCCGAATTAAGTGGAAGACCATCATGGGATTTGCGTGAATCTTATACTCATGATTATGACTATGAAGGAATAATAAATCTTTTGAATGAAATGAAAGAAGAAAAATCTTTAGCCCTATGGCATTTTTTATTAATGAGTTTAGAATCCCGAAGCAAATTGGATAAATTTAATTTCTTCAAAGGAGAATATAGTTGGTTTTATTATTCCGAGCACTCTAAAAAATTTGAAGCAAAATTTCTAACGACGTTAAAAAAAACTGCATGGCTTGTTGACTGTAATGATAAATTTGTTTTACCGAGCCAAATTAGTCTGTCGGAACTTCCTGATTGCTATGTAAAAGATGATGAAAATGTAGAAATTTTAATTGTTAGGCTTGGATTTCAAATTGATGAAATTAAACGAGTAGAAGAAAAATATGGCGGTGTTTATATTCCAGCAGAGCAGAGAGAAAAATTTGAAAAATTCTTAAAATGGGAAGCCGAACAAAGTAGACAAGAAGAAGAAAATAAATTGGAAGATGATAACAAGTGGATTCCAAAAGTTGAAGCAGAAAGTGTTGAACCGATTGTCGAAGAAATAGAACCAAAAATAATAGAGACTCCTGATTATCGTGGTCAACGTCCTTCTGAAAGCAATAATGATGAAAAAGAAAAATACACCGAAACAGATGACCAAGATAAGCCAAGAGATGAAAGATCAAAAAAGGAATTAAAGGATATAGGCAACTGGGGCGAGAAATACGTTTTTAATCACTTGCAAAAAGAATATGCTAATGAAGAAAACATAGAAATTATTTGGCTAAATAAAGATAGTGACGTTGGCAAAGGATATGATTTTTCTATTTTATCAAATGGTATAGAAATTGAATATATTGAAGTGAAATCCAAAATTGATGAAGCACCGCAATTAATTGAAATTACAGGAACCCAATGGGAGTTTGCTCGGAAATTATACAACGAGAATGAAGGCGATAAATACAAAATATATGTTGTTAAAAATACTGGAACTGAAAACGCAAAAATCAGCAAAATAAAGAATCCCACAAAATTATGGAAAGAAGGAAAACTGTATGCGCATCCTGTTTATTTTAAATTATAGCAAACGCCGTCTAACAACGGCATGGACGACGACGCGGTAAACCACGCGCGTCATGCCGAACGTTATCTCATGGTTAAACCTGCATGGTGGATGAATGTGATTGACAGGGGATGATTTGATTTGGAATTTCAAAAGGAGTTACTAAATTAATGAAAATTAACTGCAAAATTTTTAAAGAATTTCGCAAAATGAAGTACAAATATGAAATGGCAAATTAGAATAATTGGGGATGCACAAGATTTACATGAGATTGGTAAATCGTTTTCAAATGATAATATTCGTATTACTAAAAAACTGAATAATGAATATTATTTATTTTCGGATGAATTTCAAAAATATACGAATGCAAAAGATGTATTTGATATTGCTGGTAAATTATTGTTCCTGATCAATGGGGCATCGAGATTAGCTTTTGGTAAAAATATTAAAATAACACTTTCTGATGTTGTAAAAGTAAATGATGATGGAACAGAAGATATTTTTTTGTTCATTCAAGATAATATACAGATTGTAGACTCAGTGAGAATAAGAATTACAGATAATTTTGGTAATATATTGGACGAAATATCGCCTGCTGACGATATCCCGAGGTGGGTTAATTTAGGCATAGAGAACAAATCAGTTGCGAAAGTATTAAGACTTTTTGCTAAGCAGCTAGATTGGGTTGGTCTTTATAGGATATATGAAGTAATTGAGAATGATATTGGTGGTTTAGATAATATAATATTCGGCCTAATGGTAATTTTGTGAGGCTATTTTGCCAAAAAATGATCAGATAAAATG
>CAYNBL010000131.1:0-6110 GCA_964395205.1 uncultured bacterium
TCTGTAAATCCGATTTTAGTAAAATAATACTTGTTTTGGTCTTGGTAATCGGGACGTCGCTAACACATGTTGATATTTGTACTTAATAAGAAAAATATTATTTTCCAGTCACCAGTTACCAGTCACGCGTCACGCGTCACGATTTAATTTCCCCGGCTTTCTTCAATGCTACACGTGCAAGAATTGGGCCAATCATACTGAAAATTACAGAGGTTGCCGTTACCAAGGTAATTACTGTAATTCCTATGGTGTCACCGCTTGTTTGACCATCTGCCATGACTTTACCCAAACCTGCAAAATCATGTTTCACAATGAGCGAAAGTCCGATCGCTACACCTCCTTGAGCCAGAATACCCAAGCCGATCCAGTTCTTGATCTTTTTGTCTGTGTGACCCAAAGAAGCTCCAAGACGTGCTCCAAAGATCAAACCGCCGGAACGTGTTAGAATATAAGCTAAGCCAACCAAACCCAAAGCCGGTAGGGCACTAAAATTCAGACTTGCTCCGGCAAGAGCAAAAAAGAGAATAAATAACAGGGGCATGTAAGCGGGAAGGCGATCCCGTATTTTTTGTATGAGGTCGTGCGATTGAGTATTAACAACGACAAGCCCAATTATAAGATTGATCATAATCAATGACAGATGAAATTGCGCACTTATACCAATGGCAACAAAAGTTGAGCCAATTAGTAATAAAGCAACATCACCTGAGTTTTTAAGCTTTCTGGATACCAGAGAAAAGAAAAATGCAATAATAACACCAACAACAATACTTAATCCTATTTCTTTAAGGGGCTCTAACATCATGATGAAAAAACCCGTATCTCCCGCACCGGCCTCATGCATCAGTAGTTTTTTTGCTATTGCTGCTGAAAAACCAAAAATAACGATACCCAAACCGTCATCAAAGCCAACAACCGCGTAAAGCGCCTTTGTAAGCGGTCCATTTGTCTTATTCTCCTGTATTACCGCTACCGTACCTTCCGGAGCACTGGCAGGAGCTATACCTCCTAATATCAGGGCTAGGGGTAGATTCTTAGTGACAAGAAAGACAACTCCTGTGACAAGAATAAAGGTACCGATCGATTCTATCAGGATGATCCAAACGATTCCGGATCCGAGTTTTTTAAGGGATGAGAAGTTTAGCTCAAGTCCAATGCTTAATGCAATAAAACTAAGCGCAATCTCAGTTAAAAATCCTAAATGTTCTTGCTTGACCACACCCAATACATCCAGTAGTGATGGTCCAAGTATGACACCAATAAGCATAAAACCGATCAGGGAAGGCAATTTGATGTATTTAATCAATTTGCCGGAGAAGAAAGAAGCAATAATAACGATCCCCAGAATGAGAAGATCGGAAATGTTATGCAGTGAATCAAATATTATATTCATGTAAAATATTCGCCTTTATATATTGATCGAACCGGAATAATAACTCAATGCATGAGTTGTGATCATGACCTTTGATTCATCTTTCAGTTTTTCTGTTACATCGTTTATTGTTCTGATGCAGTTGTTAACATACACTGTATTCAATACAGCAATGATCACGCGATGGAATCCTTTATTGCTCTCATTCATGAATTGTGAGAAAAGGGGCAAAGAATAAAGATATTTACCGGCACTGTGTCCTTCAATAATTGAAACGTGGCAATCCTGGATCTCTGTGAAAATTTCTAAAATGTTGTCAAAAGCTTCATGATCCTGAACATGAACAGTGATCTGAGAATAATCACGCGAGAGTTCTTTACTTACATCCCATGTGCCGTATTCACAGAATTTATCAAAAAAGTTCTTCACACTTTTTTGTGCAAGTAGAGTTTCAACATTTGAGGATATCCGCAGAACCTTTGATAATTCTGAAAGAATTCGAATATGTTTATTACGCTTTTTTGTCGGTGCAATAATATACATAAAAAGTTTTGTTGGTTTCCCGTCAACCGATTGAAAATCAATTCCATCTTTTGATATTAAGATTCCAATGACAAAATCATTAATATTATCCAGACTGCAATGGGGGATTGCGATTCCGTCACTGAATCCGGTAGATCCTATTGCTTCTCTTTCGGATAATTTCTTAAAGAGATGTTCCGTGTCGATATGGCTCAGTGTTTCAGAAGATTTAGCTTCCTTTGCGATTTCCATTAACAGGTCTTGCTTATTGGTAGCTATCGCCTGCAATTTAGTCGCTTTTACATTAAAATAATGTTCCAATTTCATTGAATCCTCACTTTATTTGATAAAGAAGTTTTTGACTTCTTTTTCGTTTTTACAAGATAGTAGTTTATTTACAGCATCTTCTGAAAATAGTTTTTTCCCAATTTCAGATAGAAGTTGTATGTGTGGTTCGGCAGTTTTTTTCCTGGATACGACCAAAATAAAAGCCTTGGATGGTTTTCCATCAAGAGATTTGAAATCAATACCTTCAGGTTTCAATCCCACAGCCATTGTTATTTTCTTTACTGCATCAGTTTTACCATGCGGAAGTGCTACACCGTATTGCATTCCGGTGCTCATAGCGTTTTCACGCTCTAATACGGCCTGTTTGACCTCTTCAGCATCAAGAAGTGAATTGTTATTATTCAGTATATCTACTAAAGAACTAATAATATCTTCTTTGCTATCTGCTTTTAAATTCATGATGATACAATTTACGTCCAATACTTTATCAAGGGGAAAGTTAGTTTTTCCATTTCCAGAGCTTGTTTTCATTTTCAAATCTTTTTTTAATTCCTCAGGTTTAACTACCGCTTTAAGTTTTTCGATCGTTTGATTTAGATCGAGAAGCGTCTCATACATAATATTTTTCACATAGGGAATGTCATCTTCCCGCGTAGAAAATGAGATCATTGTATCCAAATACTGAAAGGTTAAAAAAGTATTGAGTCGGCGTACATGATAAATATGATTATCACCTTCAATAATATTGATAAAAAAACCTTCATTTTGAAAATAGGATATCAATTTGTTTGAAACCAATTCAGTGATCGCAATAGACGGGAATGGATAATCTGTCTGTATATGTTCATCAACTATCAATCCTTTTTTTACACCGGACTTCTTCTTTTTTAACAAATGATCAAGTTGCAGAGGTGCAAGAACGGATGTGATCAAGATCATTAGAATTGCTACACCTGTGAGTTCTTCGTTTAGAATCCCATGTGATAAACCAATACCAATAATGATCAGGGCAACCTCACCACGAGGTACCATTCCGATCCCGATGCGAATAGCGCCGGTATTATTAAATTTGAAGAAGCGCGCAGGAATACTACAACCCAGCATTTTTGTGACATAAGCAGTTATAGCATAGACAATACCGAACAAAAGGATCTTCCAATTATTAAAAACACTAAAATCTACGAACATACCTGATATACAGAAAAAGATGGGGACGAAAAATTCATAAATATTATGCAGACTTTCCTGAATAACATAAGAAAGGTCTGTCTTGGAGAGTGAAAGTCCCATAACATAGGCACCAATGATCATGGCAAGTCCAGCTGATTCAAAAATTCCGGCAAAAAGCAAGGCAAGTCCAAAAGACATGATCCCGATCGAGCTTGCTTTCTTGAATGTTTTTAAGTAACGACTGATCTGCGTTGCAAAAACAAGTCCGAGAACGGTAAAGATCAACCAAACGCTGAGTGCCTTAAGTGAAGTACGGCCGATATGCGCCCAGTTCATCATACCAAGCTTACTTGCAGCTATACCGATAACGATAGCAAGAAGAATAATACCGAGTACATCATCGATCACCGCGGATCCAAGGATAGTTACTCCCTCCGGCGAATTTATTTTTTTACGGGACGATAATATCCTGGCCGTTATTCCCACAGACGTAGCTGTTGAGATCACACCAAGAAATAAAGCCTGCGGGTGCATAAAAGGTTCTTTTAAGAAGAAAGCTGCAATTCCGGTACCGGCGACAAAAGAGAATAGAACACCCATCCCACCGATCACAATACTCGGGAAAGAATATCTTAAAAAGAGATTTAGATCTGTTTCAAGTCCCACCATAAACAGTAGAAGAATGGATGCGATCACCGAGAAGGCGTATAATTCATTTGAAACGGGAAGAGCGGCAGCGGGATTATTAAAGAGGAAATCACCGAAGAGACCATGAGGTAATCCGGGTAGTGGAATTTTACCCAATAAAAAAGGACCGATCAGAATTCCGGCAAAAAGTTCACCGATCACAGTAGGTAAATGAAAATGATCAAACAATTTCCCCATATATTTAGCCGCAAAAAGAATAAGGGCCAATTGGAAGACCAAGATCATCATTTGCTGAACCATCGAATTGCCATCGGATGCAAAACTAAACTGAGGAATTAGAAGGATGATAAACAAGACCGGAAGAATATGTCGTATGGGACGTTTCATAACATTATTTTGCTTCCTTTTGCAAGATGACAATTTCAGTGACTTGATGCAGGATATAGAAACCGATAAATGAGAAAATAAAGGGGAGGGGCTCAACGACCTTAGTGATGATAGGCAGAAAAACAAGAAGTGACATGCTAACAAAACGAATAATGGTCCATTTTTTAATGTTATCCATCATTTGTTTATAAGTTCTACTGCCTTGATCACGTTTTGTAATAATATAAGCAATGACTGCATTTGTTAGACTAATACCGGCTGGAAGAATATTTTCCACTAAGTGCTCAGCATTATCTAAGTTTATTATTAACAAGAGTATAAGTGCGGTTGATAGCAAGATAAGGATATAGAAGCGCAATTTTACCCAGAGCGGGTTTGGGATCTTATTTCTTTCTTTTTCGAAACCCTTCATTGCAATTACCTCACCGCGATGAAAATAGCTGAAAAAGATTAAAGAATAAAGTAAAAAGATAAAAATCGTAAACCGTGAAAAATAAGACGTAAAACGTAAAACGTAAAAGGAGAGGATGGGAGAAGGGAGCTTCTTGAACATTAGATATTTGATTTACTTCGATCGTTCGGATGTTCAATTGTTCGACCCGTCCTCCGAAGCTTTAGCGTAGGAGGATGATTCGATATTCAAGGAGACCACAAAGTGATCAAATATTGTAGAAATAAACCCGTTGTGTGAAACAGGTAAAACACCTAATAGGGAATGCTTTTTGTCATCCCGAGCCCCAAATGGTCGGGGTCGAGGGATCTCAAACCGCACAATTTTTATTAAATGTTTGAGATTTCTCTATTCATTTTCAGCCAAATAACTGAAAATTCAATCGAAATGACAGTTGTATTACACTTAGGTATTAATTTCACACAAGGGCTTGTATTTGTTATTTAATAATTCAGCTCCATAGGAGCGGTATCTTTGTAGTTAAGAAAGCATAAATGACATAAGCTCCATAGGAGCGACACAATTTAAGCTGAACTATCACAAAGCTTTCGCTCCTACGGAGCTGTGTATTGTGCTAGATCAATTTACTACAAAGATGTCGTCCCTCTGGGACTGAACATTTATCAAAAATACTCTTGGTGAACTTTATTTATTTAATGTAAAATTATTATATGCTCAGGTAAATAATAGATACAAAAACAAGTATTGTTTTTGTATCTATTACTCTATTTCAAATCTAAGCTCCATCGGAGCGACACAATTAGTCCAATCAGTCAAATAAATATGCCTCATTACCCCTTGTATGAAACAGATTGGAAAATAGAAATCTTATGCTAGTGATAGTTTTTTTATGTCATTTAGAACAGTCTTCGTCCGCCCATTGACGGACTTCGCCTGTCAGGCCGAGTAGAACTTGTTCTTCGTATCCGCCAAAAAGCGAAGTGAAAGAAAGATCTCAAATTATTCTACGGAAATTAAAGAGAAAAACAATCTTTAAATTAATTTGATCATTTTGAGATCTCTCCATGCGTCTGTTTCCCGATAAGTCGTGAAACAGACTTAGTCGAGATGACATTATTTATGGGTATTTTTAATAATTTGCGGCATAAACTTGTGTTTCACACAAGTGGTAGAAATAATGTCTCCAATAAAAAACAACCACAGCGTGGTTGAATATCAAATTAATTTTATTCTCAATTGTCCTTTGCCTGCCCTGCGCCCCGAAGCATCCATTAGACTACCAAGTCCCCAAAAAAGCATTAAATTATAATG
>CAYNBL010000132.1:0-6058 GCA_964395205.1 uncultured bacterium
GGTTATATCCATAATTTCGACCAGCCAGCACATGTTTTTCAAACATTCGAGCTGGCTGGTCTTTTATAGGAATCCCGGAGGGATTCAACAACAATATAGGCGCACTTTTCCTCAGTTTTTACAACCCTGAAGGGGTTGAATAGATATTGCCTTACCCCGAGCTTTAGCTCGGGGTCTATTACATATTACAATGTGGGGTTTTAACCCCAATAAATATGATTAAAAGGCATGGGTTAAAACCCAGAAAGTTTTTGATCTTATACCCACGGCATAAATGCCGTGGTAATTCATAATTCGTAACGAAAATCACCATAATAGTCATCCCGGGCTTGCCTGCCCTGCGTAGCCTGGGTGAAGCGAGGATCCGGGATTTCTCGGAGAATGCGATTCTAAAAAATTTATTAAAGCTATTAGAAATGTCTATTTCAAACCAATCTTTCGCGTATCGCAATGCTCGCGGAGATCTCCCTACGGGATCCCGCCAGCTGGCGGGGCTGAAACAAGCCTGAAACAAGTTCAGCCTGACGTTGTTCAGGATGACGCGAGAGTTCGTCGTTTATTGTTTTCTTTATCATGAATAGATCTTTCGACTCCTCCGCCAGCTGGCGGATCCGCTCAAGATGACAGGCTTGTTTTGTGTTAATAAGTTTTTCCTTTTTATATCTCCTGAATAATTATAATTTACACTCTAAATTCAGGAGAAAAATTGTCCAAAATCCGTATATTATCCGAACAGCTTGCCAATAAGATCGCCGCGGGAGAGGTCATTCAACGTCCTGCATCGGTCGTAAAGGAATTGATGGAAAACGCCATTGATGCCGGTGCGACGGATATTCTGATCTCCATTGAGACCGGCGGCAAGGATGTCATTCGGGTCGTGGATAACGGTGAGGGCATGAGCGAAGATGATCTGTTGTTGGCGTTTGAACAGCATGCCACCAGCAAGATCGCCCAGCTTGATGATCTGGAAAACATCAAGACGCTTGGTTTTCGCGGAGAAGCGCTTCCCAGTATCGCCTCGGTGTCCATGACGGATGCTCAGACCTGTCAGAAAGACAGTACCGAAGGTCGCCGATTGCTGATCAATGGGGGAGAGATCCAAAGCGTGGAACCTGTGCCGATGAAACAAGGCACACACATCACAGTCCGGCGCTTATTTTACAATATACCTGCCCGTCGTAAATTCCTCAAATCGCCCAATACGGAATATCGTCACATTATTGATATAGTCCGTCGATTTGCACTCGGTTACCCGAATTTGCGCTTTCAATTATTTTCAAATGATAATGAGATCTTTATTCTTGATCCTTCCGATCTAAAAAAACGCATCGTAGATGTATTTTCACCTCATTATGAACAAAAACTTATCGCCGTAGAAGGTAACGATGGTTTCATGAGCCTGAATGGTTTTGTGGGTGGACTCGATCTCGTGCGCAGGAAAAGTGGAGAACAATATTTATTTGTGAACAATCGACTGGTCAATGATCGCTTGATGAATTCAGCGGTTTACGCGGCTTTTACTCCTATGATCGAAAAAGGGGAGTACCCTTTCTTTGTTCTTAAGCTCTTTTTACCGCCGCAGGAAATTGATGTTAACGTACATCCGCAAAAGACCGAAATAAAATACCGCAACGAATGGCAGGTCTACCATTTTATCCGCAACAGCGTGGCAAATATCCTGAAAGATACACTGCGCGTAGTTCCCAGTATGGATCGTCCGCCGGTAACCCTGTCGTTCGGACAGCAGGCCACTCATTATAAAAATATATTTTCTGAGCAGCAACGCATGCCCTTGAATACCATGCCTGCGAACCGTCCACCCGAACCGCCCGCATTGCCGGATGATCATCCCTTAACGCGACGCATCGAGCAGTTCAATAATAATTTACAGCATACGCAGCACAAGTCGAACGGACATGATAAGATCGTCTCCCTCTGGCAGGCACACAATAAATATATCTTTGCACAAATTGCCTCTGCCATCATTGTGATCGATCAACACGCTGCGCATGAGCGTATCCTTTTTGAAAAAGCCTTGAAGACATTCACGGCGTCATCAGCGCAAGCGTCTCAGCAACTGCTTTTCCCTGTTTCTTTGGAGTTATCACCTGACGATTTTTCTCTGCTAGGTGATGTAGTCAATGAATTCGAAAGCCTGGGCTTTGCCCTGCGTGCTTTCGGTAAGAACACCATACTCATCGAAGCGGTGCCCGCTGATCTGCGGAATATCGATGAAGGCCGGGTCGTTTTGGAGATCCTGGATAATTATCGCGAGAACAAAGAATCCCGTCACAACAAAACCTACAATATGGCGGCATCCTATTCCTGTAAAGCGGCCATCAAGACCGGTGATTCACTTGAACCCGTAGAGATGCAGAATCTGGTTGATCAACTCTTCCAGTGCGAATCACCCTATGCCTGTCCGCATGGACGCCCCACCATCGTGAATTTGACGATAGATGAGCTGGATAGAAGATTTAAGAGGACGTAACGCGTAACTCGTAACGCGTGACTCGGTGTGATTCGTTGGACGTTAAACGTGAGCAATAAAAAACCACTTGACCTGTCATGCTGAGCGTAGTCGAAGCATCTATTCATGATTCAGTGAACTGTAAATGATAATAAGTTAACCCCGACGAATGAAGGGGTTAAACAATACATAACCCGGGATGAAATCCCGGGATTTTAATACCCAATAAAAAAATAGTCATCCTGTCCGCCAGCTGGCGGATCAGGACCTCTATGTCAATGCGATTCTCAAAAATATTAATGAATTAAATATTAATTGATCTCAAACTAATCTTTCGCGTATCGCAAAAGTTTAATGTTCAACCCCTTCGGGGTTGTGTGTTTTTGTCGTTGAACGCATATATTGTTGTTGAATCCCTTCGGGATTCCTATAAATGACCTGCCAGATCGAATGTTTGAAAAACATGTGCTGGCTGGTCGAAATTATGGATATAACCCTTCGACCATCCGGCAGACCGGCTAAACCGGCACCAGCCGGAAGGTCTAATAGAACCCTGAAAGGGTTCAACAATAATATAGGCGCTATCATTTCCATTTTCCCCAACCCCGCAGGGGTTGAACAATACATAACCCGGGATGAAATCCCGGGATTTTGGTATCATAGGAAAAACCAACCCCGACGGGGTTGAACAGATTTATCATTTATAGTTCATCGTTCATCGTTTATAGTTAATTTTACTGCTCAAAACAATCGGGCTCAACATGTTGAGCCCCTACCGTATTAATTGCATTCTAATTGTCCTTTGTCCTTTGTCAATTGTCAATTATCATGCTTGCATTTCGAACCTGAATCGGCTATATTTCGACGCTTAAAAAGAAAGGAAAGCAAAATGAAACATGTCTATTTATTCGGTGCCGGTAAAGCTGACGGTAAAGCAACCGACAAGAATCTTTTGGGTGGAAAAGGAGCTAACCTTGCAGAAATGAATCGCATTGGTGTTCCCGTTCCTGCAGGTTTTACTATTACAACCGAAGTTTGTACAGCTTGGTATAAAGATGGCGTAGATACAACAGTTAAAACGATCAAACCGGAAGTTGAAGCCGGTATTAAACACATGGAAAAGGTCATGGGCGCTACCTTTGGCGATTCAGCTAATCCGCTGCTGATTTCAGTCCGCTCCGGAGCCCGCGTTTCTATGCCGGGTATGATGGATACGGTCCTTAATCTCGGCTTGAACGATGACGTTGTCGCCGGTCTCGCAGTCAAATCAGGCAATGAACGTTTCGCTTGGGATTCATACCGCCGTTTCGTTCAAATGTTCGGTGATGTGGTTCTCGGTTTGAAACCTGAAAATAAAGAAGATATTGATCCCTTTGAAGAGATCATTGAAGCATCTAAAGAAGCTAAAGGCGTTGAATTAGATACCGAACTTGATGTTGATGATCTTAAAGAAATGGTCACCAATTTTAAAGCTGCTGTCAAGAAAACAACCGGACATGATTTCCCGACCAATCCTTGGGATCAGCTCTGGTTAGCTATCGGTGCTGTTTTTGGTTCCTGGAACAACGATCGAGCAAAAGTCTACCGTCGTATGAACGGTTTCAAAGACGAATGGGGCACCGCAGTGAACGTCCAGGCCATGGTTTATGGTAACATGGGCAACAATTCAGCAACCGGTGTTGCTTTTACCCGTGACGCCGGAACCGGCGAAGATATATTCAACGGTGAATACTTGGTCAATGCACAGGGCGAAGATGTGGTAGCCGGTGTTCGTACACCTCAGCAGATCACGCTCGAAGGCTCAAAACGCTGGTCAGTTCTAGCCGGTGTGACTGAAGAAGATCGCGCAGCAAACTATTCTTCACTTGAAGAAGCAATGCCTGCCGCTTATAAAGACCTTGATACGATCCAACAAAAATTGGAAGACCATTATTTAGATATGCAAGACCTTGAATTCACAATTCAAGACGGTCGTCTTTGGTTACTGCAGACCCGTGGCGGTAAAAGAACCGGCGGAGCTATGGTCAAAATTGCCATGGACATGGTCAAGAACAATGAAATAGATGAAAAGACCGCTATTATGCGCGTCGAACCTAATAAATTAGATGAATTACTTCACCCTGTCTTCGATCTTGAAGAATTGGAAAAAGCAAAATCCATTGCTAAAGGTCTTCCGGCATCTCCGGGTGCTGCGACCGGTCGAATTGTATTCTTTGCTGATGAAGCCGAAGAATGGGCCGGAAAAGGCGAAAAAGTTGTTCTTGTTCGTATTGAAACCTCACCCGAAGATATCGAAGGCATGAATGTTGCTGAAGGTATTTTAACCGCACGCGGTGGTATGACCTCTCACGCAGCTGTTGTAGCTCGCGGAATGGGTAAATGCTGTGTATCGGGTGCCGGTGGTGTAAAAATAGATTATAAAAAACGTACCATGACCATCGGCGGTACTCTTTATAAAGAAGGGTCCTGGATTTCATTGAACGGTTCAACCGGTGAAGTCTACGCTGAAAAGATCCCGACCATCGATCCTGAACTCTCAGGCGATTTCGGTGAATTAATGACACTCTGTGATAAATATACAAAGATGGCTGTTCGCACCAATGCGGATACTCCTCATGATGCAAGTGTTGCACGTGGATTTGGTGCACAGGGTATTGGACTTACTCGTACCGAACATATGTTCTTTGAAGGTGAAAGAATCAAAGCGATCCGCGAGATGATCTTGTCTGAAGATATCGAAGGCCGCAAGAAAGCCCTAGCTAAGATCCTGCCATATCAACGGAAAGATTTCGAAGGCATTTTCGAAGCAATGAGCGGACTCCCCGTAACGGTTCGTCTCCTTGATCCTCCTCTGCATGAATTCGTACCTCATGAACCGGAAAATCAAGAAGAAATGGCTAAAGAAATGGGAATCTCAGTTCAGGAAGTTAAAGACAAAGTTGATTCACTTGAAGAAACTAATCCTATGCTCGGACATCGTGGTTGCCGTCTCGGTAACACCTATCCCGAAATTACTGAAATGCAGACCCGTGCCATCATCGAAGCCGCTTTAAATTGCAAAGCGAAAGGCATCGATGCCAAACCTGAGATCATGGTTCCCCTCATTGGAACAAAAGAAGAGTTCGAACTGCAGGAAAACATTATCCGCGCAACGGCTGAAAAGATCTTTACAGAAAAAGGCGACAAGATCGATTACATGGTCGGTACCATGATCGAAATTCCTCGTGCCGCATTGACTGCTGATAAAGTGGCCGAACGCGCTGAATTCTTCTCATTCGGCACCAATGACCTGACACAGATGACCTTTGGTTACTCTCGTGATGACGCAGGCAAATTCCTGCCGGTCTATCTTGCAAAACACCTCCTTAAAGACGATCCTTTCCAGAAACTGGATCAAGAGGGTGTGGGCCAATTGGTTAAAATGGGAACAGAAAAAGGTCGTTCAGTTCGTCCAAACCTTAAAGTAGGTATTTGCGGCGAACATGGTGGTGAACCCTCATCCGTTAAATTCTGTCATAGTGTTGGCATGAACTACGTATCATGTTCACCTTTCCGCGTTCCGATCGCACGCCTTGCAGCAGCACAGGC
>CAYNBL010000133.1:0-6053 GCA_964395205.1 uncultured bacterium
GCCTGCCCTTCGTAGGCCTCCTGCGCCGAAGTAGCTCGGCTACGAAGGCTGTACCTTGGCGAAGGTGGGAGGGATTGAACTCTTCGAATATTGAACAAGGATTAACCCCGCTTCGTTCAAAGAACTACGCAGGGCAGGCGATTTATGAAGTGAATATTTAATATTGACCCCAAAGGGGTCGAACAACAATATAAAAACTGGCACTCTCACTCTTACAACCCTAAAGGGGTTGAACAAAAAGATCATGGGCAAGCATGGACCTCATGGACTCGCGCGGACATGGGAAAATCGATGCGCATTCATCGTTCATCATTTTTACTTTATCGTTCTTCCTTTGGACTTTTGCCTTATTACTTGTAAAACTGTTCAACCCCTAGCGGGCTTGTGTTTTTGTGGGGGCAAATATTCTATTTTTGTTTGTCCCCTAACGGGGATTTTCATTTCATAGCAGTTATCAATAATTTTTCCTTATGGTTCTCATCATATGCCTTGTTAACCGCAGAGCGGTTGAACAAAAATAGAATCGATTCTCATCGGATATTACAACCACAGCGTGGTTGAACTAGATCATTGATTATTGATCATAAATTAAATCACAAATCAATGCCAAAGGCATCCCTACGGGACAATCTGCATTCAAGGAGTCCCGTCGGGACGATATATTTGTAGCATAAATATACCCCCATTAAACCAAGCTCCGTAGGTGCGGTATCTTAATGATGTCGCTCCTCTGGAGCTGAGATAATTATTTTGATATTATTTCTACAAAGATTCTGCTCCTAACGGAGCTCCATGAATAATGAACAAGAATCAATAATGTATGATTTTAGAAGTAATTTACAGAGCTTAAATCTAGAATAACAAATTCATCCATTACTTTTTCGATTTACTCTTTGCCTTTTTACTTGTGAAACTGTTCAACCCCTAGCGGGCTTGTGTTTTTGTGGAGGTAAATATTCTATTTTTGTTTGTCCCCTAACGGGGACTTTTACTTGAAAGTTGATACAATGAGTGATGCTTAATTCTTGTAAATTTTGTTTCTTTAGAAAATATTGTGTTCTTATTTACCTTAGTGGATAGAAATTTATTCTTTGTGGCTTTGTGGTACTTTGTGCCTCCGTGTGAGGTTCTTGAAATTTCGCGCACGCCCACGCTGTCCATCAAGTCCATGAATGCCCGCATAGAACTTGCAATTTACTATTTGTAAATAATAATGGAGTTTGTTAGTTTACTACGATATATATAATTAATTTTTAGAGGAGCTGTCAAACACATGCTTTTTTGCCTTCGCACATTTTTGTGCAATTTGACAGATTAAAACTAAACGGAAAAATGTGTTTTAGTGAATTAAATTAAAAAACCTCAGAGATAAGCATAATATGAGCCTGTTTCAAAAATCAGTTGAAAATAAATATTTAAACGACCTTGATTCGATATTAATCGACGAAAAATACGCTGATTTTCAAAATTATTTTGGTAATCCGGAAAGACAGGAAAACATAAGAAATTCGAAAGAAGAACAATTTCAGGAGGGATTTTTACGGGAATTATTTGTAAAAATTCTAGGGTACACTTTAAACCCGGAACCAAATTTCAACCTGATAAGCGAACAAAAAAATATCTCGGATAGTAAAAAAGCTGACGGAGCAATTTTAAAAGGCCAAGATGTAACCGCAGTAATTGAATTAAAAGGAACTGACACCACCGACCTTGATAAAATTGAAACGCAGGCTTTCGGATATAAAAACCACCATCCGAAATGCAACTATGTCATCACATCAAATTTCGAGAAACTTCGGTTTTACATACAAAATGCGGTTGATCACATTGATTTTGATTTGTTCAAGCTTTCAAAAGAGCAATTTTCCTTACTGTGGCTTTGTTTGGCAAAAGACAATTTATTAAACGA
Source organism: uncultured bacterium (assembly GCA_964395205.1). GTDB lineage: Bacteria > Fidelibacterota > Fidelibacteria > Fidelibacterales > Fidelibacteraceae > M50B103. The sequence continues at coordinate 1,910 of CAYNBL010000133.1, forward strand.
TTTACCTTTAAAAATTAAGGAATCATCGGTATTACAGGAAGAAAACATTACAAAGAAATTGTATGCCGATTATTCAAAATTCCGCGAAGCGATTTACAACAACCTTGTAAAAAACAATCCTGAAACCGATAAACTTTTACTCTTTAAAAAAACGCAAAAACTGCTCGACCGTTTTCTATTCATCTTTTTTGCCGAAGACAGATTACTACTTCCGCCAAATTCAATCACCGAAATCGTAAAACAGTGGACAGCTTTAAAGGATGAATATGACGAATATTCCCCCTTGTACTCGCGATTTAAAAAATATTTCGGCTATATGAACACAGGTTTCAAAGGCAAGAAATATCAAATTTATGCATACAATGGCGGACTTTTCAAACCCGATGAAATTCTGGACAACATTACAATAGACGATGATATTTTGCACGAACACACGCTATGTCTAAGCAAATACGATTTTGAAACCGATGTGGATGTAAATATTCTCGGCCATATTTTTGAACATTCGCTGGGGGAAATTGAAAATGTACAAGCCGAAATAAAAGGCGAAAAAGTCCTTAGCCAAAAAACAAAACGCAAAAAAGACGGTATTTTTTACACCCCAAAATACATTACCAAATACATAGTCGAAAACACGCTTGGAAAACTCTGCGAAGAAAAACGATCAGAGTTGAAAATTATTGACGAAGACTATGCAAAAGGCCGAAAAAACCGTAAAAAAGATCTAATAAAATCGCTCGATAAAAAACTGACTAATTACCGAAACTGGCTATTGAGTTTAAGCATTCTCGACCCGGCTTGTGGCTCGGGGGCTTTTTTAAACCAGGCATTGGAATTCCTAATAAACGAACATCGAAAAATTGATGAGTTGCGCAGACAGTTACTCGGCGGCTCAATTCCGTTTTCAGATATTACAACCGACATTCTTGAAAAGAACATATACGGTGTAGACCTTAACCAAGAATCGGTTGAAATTGCCAAACTATCCCTATGGTTGCGCACAGCACAAAAAGGACGGAAACTCAACACCCTTAGCAACAACATAAAATGTGGTAACTCGCTGATTGACGATCCCGAAATTGCCGGCGATAAAGCCTTTAACTGGAAAAACGAATTTTCCGAGATATTTGCTAAAGGCGGTTTTGATGTGGTGATTGGGAATCCGCCGTATGTACGTGCTGAATTACTAACAGATTTCAGAGAATACTTGCAGGGTAATTTCACTGTTTTTCACTCAGCTGGCGATTTGTTTTCCTATTTCTATGAGAAATCATTTCAACTATTGAAACCGAAAATTGGTCTATTTGGGTTTATCTCAAATACATTTGATAAAACAACTGCAGGAATTTCTGTTCGAAAATATCTACAAAACGAAATTCGGTTTTTAAAATACATTGATTTTACCGAAGTTCAAATTTTTGAAGGTGCAACAACTTATCCAGTAATTATAACAGCACAAAATCAGAAAGGAATCGAAAAATCATTCAGTTATATAAAAATCCCAAAAGCAAGTCAATCGTCTGTAATCGATATTGATTTTCATGATTCTGTAATTGTTGCCCAAAATTCGCTCGACAAAGAAAACTGGAGCTTTAAAAATAAAATGGCAGTTAGCCTGATTGATAAACTGAAAAAGGACAAAACTGTCAGGGAGATTTATGGAAAATGTTATTACGGTGTAAAAACTGCATTAAATGAAGCTTTTATTGTTCATAAAACTTTTCAACCCGGAAAACATGTAAAACCAATTTTTGAAGGTAAAGAACTTGCAAAATGGATTAGCCCGAAAAGTGTTCAGCAATTAGTGTTTTTCGAAAGTAAATGGACAAAGAAAAAGTATGGCGATGAAATTTCGGAAGAATCAGCGCTACAACAATTACAAAAAGATTATCCTGAGTTGATAAATCAAATTCTTCAGTTTGAAGAAAGGGCAAAAAAGAGATACGACAAAGGAGAATTCTTTTGGGAACTGCGGAACTGTGCATATTACAATTTGTTTGAAAAACCGAAGATTGTTTTCCCAAATCTACAAAACAAAAACAAATTTACTTTTGAAGAAACAGGTTCTTTCATAAATGCACCAGCCGTAATTCTTCCAACCGATGATAAGTTTTTACTGGCTGTTTTAAATTCAAAATTGGTGTGGTATTTTTTAACAAACATTTGCGTGATACGTAGTGGCGGCTATATAGAAGTGAAACCGCAATATTTTGAGCAAATTCCTATTCCAGTGCTTTCAGACAAATTTAAAACCATATTGAGTCAATTAGCTGAAAATACAATTAGCAAAACTTCTGACGCTCAAAAGTTGAGCAATAAATTCATCAACTTGCTTAAAAGTAAATTTAATGAAATCAATATTACTAAAAAACTTGAAAAATGGTTTGAATTAACTTTTATCGATTTACAAAAAGAACTTAAAAAACAAAAAATAAAAATGTCACTATCTGATGAGTCTGATTGGATTGATTTTTTTGAACTTCAATCAAAATCATATTCTGAAATTGCAACATCAATTAATTCTTTAGAAAATGAAATAGACCAAATGGTTTATAAATTGTACGAATTAAACGAAAATGAGATCAAAATAATCGAAAACAGTTAAAAGAATAGCTCAAAGAATAAATGAACAACTTAGAAATATTGCTCTATCAGACCAAAGACGGACAAACCAAAATTGATGTCCGCTTGGAAGAAGAAAGCGTTTGGCTTTCGCAGGCGCAAATGGCAGAACTATTTACAAAAGGCCGCTCAACCATTACTGAACATATTTCTAATCTATTTAAAGAAAGGGAACTTCAGGAAAAAATGGTATGTCGGAAATTCCGACACACCACTCAACATGGTGCAATAAAAGGTAAAACTCAATTGTCGGAAGTAAAATTATATAATCTTGATATGATTATTTCAGTTGGTTATCGGGTTAAATCTCACAGAGGTATTCAATTCCGCCAATGGGCAACAGCACGTTTAAAAGAGTACATTGTAAAAGGTTTTACAATGGACGATGATCGCCTTAAACAAGAAGGTGCACGAAGTCGCTATTTTGAAGAACTCTTGCAGCGAATTAGGGATATTCGTAGCAGTGAACGAAATTTTTATCAAAAGGTAACCGATATATATTCGACCAGTATCGACTACAAAGAAGATGAAGAGTTGACTAAATTGTTTTTTGCTACCGTCCAAAATAAAATGCATTTTGCCATTCACGGACAAACGGCAGCCGAAATGATACATCAACGTGCCAATGCAGAAAAACCATTTTTAGGACTTACAAATTTTAAAGGAAATTGTATTACCCAACGAGATATTGCTATTGCCAAAAATTACCTTTCCGAAGATGAGCTAAAGCAATTAAATTTGATTGTTTCAATGTATTTAGATTTTGCAGAGTTGCAAGCTAGCAATGGCCGATTAATGAAAATGCAGGATTGGATACAAAAACTAGATGATTTTTTAAAAATAAGCGAGAAAGAATTATTGACCAACACCGGTACAGTAAGCCATACAATGGCTATTGAAAAAGCAACATTGGAATATGAAAAGTACCGAAAGGCAGAGGATAAAAAATATATCTCTGATTTTGACCGTGAAATGAAACTATTAGAAAAAGAAGTAAAGAAAAAATAGCCTACCCTACCCGCTAAATAAAAATCACATGTTTGTTCAAAGCTCAAGATACAAAGAATAGAAAAAAGGGCTCGATTTCGAGCCCTTTTTCATATCTCACGTTTTATGTAATCATCAATTGAATTTGTGCCGCTCCCACGGAGCTCATAATTTATATCAGACCGATCAACTACAAAGCTATCGTCCCTACGGGACTTACGTTTTACGATTTACATTCTTCCCTATTCTTTCTCGACCATACGGCAGATCCTCTCTACGTTCGGACGCCAGCCGGAAGGTCTTTACATCTCACGTTTTACGCCTGCCCTGCGTAGGCCTACTGCGCCGAAGTAGCTCGGCTACGAAGGCTGTACCTTGGCGTAGGAGGGTCTTACGCTTAACTATTTCATTTCAAGTTCATCATCTCATGAATAGATCCTTCTCCGCCAGCCGGCGGATCAGGATGACAGATTCCGTTCATTCAATAATCCAACAATCCTAAACATCCTGTTATCCTGTCAAAAGCCATCCTAAA
>CAYNBL010000134.1:0-6051 GCA_964395205.1 uncultured bacterium
GGTTGCATATTATCGCGAACGGCTTCGAGAGGATCTTCACAAGGCAGAACGACAACTTCGGCTTCAATGCGAGACAAAGTCAACATTTCGGCTATTTCGCTCTTGAGATTATCTACATCTGCTTTCGGAGCGACCGTCCGTAAAATACGTAAATGTTTACTCCGCCATTCTCTGTTTTGTTTCAATAAAAAGCCCATTAACAACGATAAAGGACCATTCGTTGAATCGTTCCACCAAATATTGATCGCTCCCGTAGGAACTTCCCAATTATCCTGTTCCTGCTCGGACCGGACAACCACAACGGAACGGTGCATATTTTTCGCCAGATCAAGGATCATTGAAAACACACCTATATTATCGGGATCTTGTGTCCAACCCAAGAGCATTGTATTCGGTTTTAGACCACCGATACCATGGACCTGGAGCAAGGCCTTCAGTCCGGCCGTAAAAGTGTCATCAACCACCACAACGGGGAAAGCCGGAAATTTTTCTTTAATAATAAATTTTCTCATGAGCTTTTCAGCCTCATCCCGTCGAACAAAGCGATCTTCCAATTCGCCCGTCATGATCTGTGCCAGTGATACGATACCACGATCGGCTGAAAGCAGACAAGCATAATGGGCCAAATTAGATCTATTCCATGCTCCCCCACTAAGGGTAAGAATAGAGGGTCTCCAATTTTTGGGATGATATTTTTCCTGTTCGAGCTTCAGTAAAGCATTACGGGCTCTTTGGAAGGCAAGGCCTGATGTCATATCGCCCCACGAGACCATGATCTCACGACGAAGGATATAAAAATACATCGCAGTAACAAGGACGATCGCGATCAAAGCCCACAAGGGAGAGATCAGGAACATAACCGCAAAACATCCAATGGCTCCCAAGAGAGGAATGGACCAGTGCCATATCTTGAACATTGGCCTAAAACTCGGATTGTTTGAAATGATCTCAAAGAAACATGCTAAATTAGTTGTTCCATATGTGATCAAGAAAAACATGGTAATAATAGGTGCTATTGTATTAAGATCACCGATAAATATTCCGAACGATGAAATAAAAAAGGTCAATATGATAGCACGTTTAGGTTCATTGGCCGATCCGCTTCCCTGCTTAAAATAACTGACTCCTGAGATAATGTTATCTTTTGCGAATGCTTGTAAAATACGTGGAGCACCCATCATGGACCCCAAAGCCGACGATAAGGTAGCCGCAAAAACACCCGCAAAGATCAATGCGCCACTCCAAGCCGTATCTTTCATAACAAAGCCATCACCCAAAAGTGTTTCGCGTGAATTGCTCATTGCGAGTAAAACACCAATAATCACATAGAGAACAGCCGTAAAACCAATTGCAGACAAAGTGCCACGTGGTATAGCTTTTCTTGGTTCTTTTAAATCTCCCGACATATTCACACCGGCCATAATACCGGTCACGGCCGGAAAAAACAGAGCAAAGATAGTAAAGAAATTATTACCTTCCGTCCACGCAGGCTTCAAATTCATTTGCAGGATTTCAGGAGACGCATTCTTAATGGCTCCAATAATGAAAGAAAGAATGGCTATCATTAGAATAGCAAGAATACCATACTGGATCTTAATAGTCCAACCCGCTCCAACATATACCAGAATAAAAACGATAAGATTTGTTATTAACGCAACAACTTGAAAAGATAAAGTAATACCCGGGAATGCCGCAAAAACCGCCTCAGTAAAACCTACTACATACAAAGTTACCGCAATAGCCTGAGCAACATAGAAAAAGATCGCGATCACCCCGCCGAATTCCACTCCCAAACTACGAGAGATCATAAAATAGGCACCGCCGCCTTTGACCTGCATATTGGTTGAGATCGATGAAAGTGATAAGCCCGTGATCAGAGAAATCATTTTAGCCGCAAGTAATATATACAATGTGCCCCAAAGTCCTGCATTACCAACCACATTTGCAAACCGTAAAAATAAGATTACCCCAAAAATGGTAAGCACCGAAGGTGTAAACACACCCCCGAAGGATCCAAATTTATGTCCGCCTTTACTATTATTTTCAGCTTTACTGTTTGGCATATTTTTCTTCCTCAATGAGGTATTTTTTGATAATTAATTCATGTTGGTGAGTAATTATACGATTTTTTAATAAAAAGGGAAATGATTTTTGATGAGGGATGATGGATGATGGATGTGGAATGATGGATGTGGGATGATGAATAATAGATTATGAATTTTGTTTTGTTGTTAGAATTGAAGATTTTAGCAATTTTAATATAGAATTTGCTTTGGGATACAAATAATCGAATTCAATATCATCCAAATAATTTGTTTTCTTTAGTAGCTCGAGCCAAAACAAATTTTCATCACATTCTTTTTGAGCAATTGCGAGTTTATGTATAAAATCAGCTCTACTTTCAGCATTTTGTGCCTCTCTTACATTTGCTCCAATACTCGTACCGCAACGTAATAGTTGCTTACTCATAACATATTCATGTTGTGTTTTTGTCAATTTAGAATATAGTCTGACAATCAAGACAGCATAATCAAAACTCAAATCTAATAATTCATTTCTCTTTTTATCCATAACCCATCATCCATAATTCATAATTACTTAAAATTAATCCTTAAATCATTTCAAATCCATAACGAATCCCAGAATGTGATAACGATCACTATTACCTTGATAGTAAATACTTCTTGCATAATTGTGGGGCGTTGTGTAGATTTGTGGGAGATTATGGGTTATAACACCCAATCCAGAGGTAAAAGGAATAGGTAGAGTGGGTTATTCAGACTATACAGGTAAATTCGATTACTCGGTTGACATGAAGCATCGTGTCAATATACCTTCGCAATTCAGGAAGGTTATGGCCGAGGAAGATGTTACTGAAGTAGTTATTTCTAAGGGCATTGATTCTGAGCACATTGACGTATATCCCTTGCCAAAGTGGATAACGATACGTGACAGACTAACTGCCTCGATGCAATTGGCAAATCGGACACACCGAAACTTCTTGCGTCATTTCACCCAGAATGCAACTCATTGCAATCTGGATAGCCAGGGCCGTATTATGCTGACTCCCCGACTTATGGAAATAGCAGGTATCAAAGATGGCGGCACAGTCTCCATTATCGGTATCATGGACTTTATGGAAATTTGGGACCCTGAAGAATTAAGAAAACACGAAGAAAATACCCCACTTACAGACAAAGATTTTGAGAAGCTTGAGCAATTGCCATTAATCTGAGGGTGATTATGTCAATTTCGTACCAGCATACGCCGGTATTGTTGCATGAGACTGTTCAACAGCTCATCACAAGACCGACGGGTGTGTACATCGATGCAACATGTGGACTAGGTGGTCATTCCGTTGAGATTTCCAAGAAATTGGGTCCCAAAGGCAGTTTATACTGTTTTGATCTTGATCCCCGTGCACAAGCATTCGCAAAAGATCACCTCTCGAAGTATAACAATATTCATTTTATACAAAACAATTTCGATAAGATCAAAATAGCGTTATTCGCTGAAGAAGTTGAACATATAGACGGTATCCTTTATGACCTGGGTATTTCATCCATGGAGATCGATTCTCCCGAACGCGGCTTTTCTTTTATGAAGGATGGTCCCTTAGACATGCGCATGGGTGAAACGGAGTTAAGTGCAGCAGATATCGTTAACACCTATTCACAAGATGAGCTGACACGCATCTTCAGAGAATATGGCGAAGAGCGTTTTTCGGGACGTATTGCAAGACGAATTGTCGAGACTCGCCCCTATTTTCGCACACTTCCTTTAGTTGAATGTATAAAAAGCATGGTGCACGGTCCTTATGTAACCAAAACGCTTGCCAGGATATTTCAAGCCATTCGTATTGAGGTCAATCATGAATTGGATGCTTTGAAAAAAAGTCTGGCAGATGCTTTGGACATGTTGAACCCGGGTGGTAGAATGGTCGTGATCTCCTTTCACTCACTTGAGGATCGTATCGTTAAACAATTTTTTCAGAATGCCGTTACCGATTGCATCTGTCCTCCCGAGATACCTGTCTGCGTCTGCGATCATAAAGCCGTTGCAAAAAAGATCACCAAAAAACCAATTATTCCGGGTGAAGAAGAATTAAAAACAAATCGCAGAAGTCGCTCTGCCAAATGCAGGATTATTGAGAAATTATGAAAAAGCCAAATATTAAAACACATTTGGAGATCGAAAAAAAGAATGAAAACAAAGGCAACGTCCTTTTCTACTTTTTGATCATGTTCATGATAGTTGCAAGCTTGGTTGGATATATGTATGGTCGCAACGGATTAGACGCCCTGACAACACGCAATCTTGCGATGAAAACCAATAATATAAAATTAGAACAAGAGATCAAATTCCTTCAAAGCGAAGTTAACGACCTATCTCGTCCTGGACAGATTAGATCGATCGCCGGTGAGCAACTCGGTCTTGTTAATTCAGCTCCCCAACCGGATGCGATCTTTGTGAAAAAGAAATAATGATAAAGAGTATACATAAATCACGGGATAATTATTCATTCAGAGTGGCACTGGTGACAATCGTCATATTTATATGTGTAGCTGTCATTTTTGTACGGCTGGCAGCGATACAGTTATTTGATGTTAAGGGACTTGCTCCCTATGCCGAGAGTCAGGGGATGCGCTCAGAAGAAATTCTACCCGAACGAGGCTTGATCATGGACAGGAATGATCATGTTCTTGCCGACAACATTATTGAATATACTATCGGAGCCCGTTTTATCGATTTGATCGAACCTGAAAATTGTTTTAAAGTGCTTGCAAAAGCTTTTGACAGAACTCCTGACTATTATCGGGCGCAATTTAAAAAAGAAACGACATTTTATACACTGGAGAAAAAAGTAAGACCCGAAATCGTTGACATTCTTCGCGAGGATAAATCATCCATTGGCTTAGCATACGATAAAAAAATGAGCCGCTTTTATCCATATCAGGATGCCAGCGGTCAATTATTGGGTTATCTCTGGGATAATGGCATAGGCAAAGCGGGAATTGAGCAATATTACGATGAGCTTCTAAAGGGCGTAAAAGGACACCAACGGATCCAAAGCGATAAACGGGGTGAAGTTATTACTCTGGATAAAAACAATACGACTGAAGCTATTCCCGGCGGCAACATTAAGTTGACCATCGATATTGAATATCAGATCATCCTTGAAGAAGAGCTTGCCGCAGCGGTCAAAAAAAATAAAGGCAAATCCGGTATGGCTGTCATTATGGATCCCAATACGGGAGAAGTCCTTGCCATGGCCAATTATCCCGCATTTAATCCAAATGATATTAGAAACTCCACACCCGAGATCATACGTAACCGCGTGATAGCCGATCAATTTGAACCCGGCTCTGTTTATAAATTTATTCCTGCATCGGCTGCTTTTGAAAATAATGTTTTTTCACCCACATCGCGTATTTTCTGTGAAAATGGCGAATGGAAGATCCGCGACAGAATCATTCATGATACAAAACCCCACGAATTTTTAACGGTTGAAGAAGTCATCGTATATTCATCAAACATCGGAGCGGGAAAAATAGCAAAACAGGTCGGTAATCAGACGATCTACGATATGTCGCGCAAATTTGGTTTTGGTGAGCCGACAGCCATCGGTCTATGGGGTGAAAGCGGTGGCTTACTAAAAACTCCCGATAAATGGAGTTCTGTAGGATACTCTCAATTGGCGATGGGACAGGGTGTTGCCGTGACACTTTTGCAGATGGTAGCAGCCTATTCGGCCATTGCCAACGGCGGTACACTCTTAAAACCTTATGTCGTATCACATACTTATAATGAGAAAAATAAAGTCATAAATGAGTACGATGCTTCGCCCGTTCGTCGTGCAATAAGCGAGGAAACAGCCACAACACTACGCCAGATCATGGAAGAAGTTGTTAATATTGGCACCGCACCTAGAGCTAAAATTGAAGGCTATCATGTTGCCGGTAAAACAGGCACAGCGCAGAAAGTGATAGACGGTAAATATTCAAATTCAAAATACTATGCATCTTTTATCGGTTTTTTCCCTTCAGACGA
>CAYNBL010000135.1:0-5786 GCA_964395205.1 uncultured bacterium
AAAATAACGATCAAAAATGCATATTCAATCGTTAACATCTTTCGTTCACCAAATTGATTGATCGCTTTACCGATAAAGGGACTTACCAACCAAGTGATTAGATTATTTAAAACAAATAAAGCCGATATTTGCCATATTGTAAATCCGTATTTTTGGACTAACATAAAAACGGCAAAAACGACAAATATCTGTCGTCTTGCACCGCTTAAAAAATTTAGAGCATAAAACAACCAATACTTTTTACGGATAATAATCTTCTTGTGCTGAATCGGTAGATCCTTGTCTGCAGGATCTTTAAAGATCGAATAAATGCCAAAACCAATGATCAAAATTCCCAAAACTATGTATACGACATACATGGGTAGATCAGTAAAACGGAATAAAATCCATATTGCCGCACCGATACCAATATTAGCAAAAGCAGTAAGACTACGCCATTTTGCCAGCACAAGAGGCGATTGTCTTTTATTGAAGTATTGAAGAACAAGAGATTGGCGGGTGGTTTCGAAATAATGATATCCCAGTGACATTAAAAATGTTGTAAACAATAAGCCCTGGAATGAGGGGAACAAACCCGTCATAATAATACCTGCACCAAAAAGAATCACCGAAAAAGCTGAAAGACGATGTTCTTTAAAGATGAGAAGGACATAAACGACGAGAAAAGTCAAAAAACCCGGCAGTTCACGCAAAGATTGTACAAGTCCCATTTGCAATCCACTTAGGCCAAGTTGATCTACCGCAAAATTATTCAGCAACGTTCGCCAAGCTTGGTGCCCAACGGTGGCAACAACGACCAAGAGGGTCAAATATTTATACATGGGATTATTTCTGATACTTTTAGATAATTTTGCCATTATTCCTCAATGTGACATTTAGCCTAAAATATAATTCACTTAAACAAGAAAACCCACCCTAAAGAAAGGATGGGTTTTGTACGCCCGAGAGGATTCGAACCTCTAACCTCCTGGTTCGTAGCCAGATACTCTATCCAATTGAGCCACGGGCGCATATACAGTCATTTCAAATTATAAGTAGCGCGTACGAGAGTCGAACTCGTGTTACCGACGTGAGAAGCCAGCGTCCTAACCACTAGACGAACGCGCCATCTCAGCTGGGTTGCAGGGATTCGAACCCCGATACTACGGTCCAGAGCCGCATGTCCTGCCATTGGACGACAACCCATTTAAAAAAGCCGTCAAATATAGGAATATTTTGCTGCATTGCAAATATTTTTTCATCAATGTGCATGTTTTGGGGTAAACATCTTCGCAAAGAGCATAAACTCAAAAATGGCTCCTTGGTAATTGCATAGATATAAGCAAGCCTGTACTTACCTATTTATTTTTCTATCAATAAAAAAGCCTCGGACCAACCGGGGCATTGTTGTTTAATTTATATTCCGGCTATAAGTTTAATAGTGAATCAGTGATATTAAATGAATATATATAATATCCCATACCATCATCTGTTTTTGAAGACACGCTCCAATTTTCCCATAGCCAAAAAGAGGGGATATTCTTTTCTACCCAAGAACCATTTTCGTTGATCAGCACGGCAAAACTATCGAAACGATTCATGACCGTATCAAAATCCGCTTGGGTAAAACTTGGAACAGGATATCCTTCGCTACTTCCCGCGTCAAACCTGTAATAGTCTCCATATCGTGAATTTGTATCTCTGGCATCCAGTATAATTGTAAAATCAGTAATATTGCCCAATGATGAAATATGGCGTGTAAATATTCTCAAGGTATCGCTACTTTCATTACCAATATCAATCATATGCATTGTATAATCTACCTCATAAAAGTCACAAGACATGATGCTTAGTATAACAAGAATATATATAATTATTTTCTTCATTATTTCAATCTCCTTCATGCACATACCAATAAACATAAACTGTATTTACCACATCAGCAATATTATTGTCAATAATGACATCAGATGTAATAGGTGCACTGTCTTTCCAATTCATATTCCGACTATAAGTTTAATAGTGAATCAGTAATATAAAATGAGTAATACTCTTCATAATAATCATCTGTTTTTGAAAACAAGATCCAATTCTCAAAATTATAGATTTGAGGGATATCAGCTTCATGCCATAAATCATTATGTCGATAAAATATTAAAATACTATCAATATTAGCAAATACACTATCTAAGTCATTTTGAGTCAATATAACCGGCGGATAGCCGGATCTTCGGCTGTAAATTGTGCAACGTGATTCGCTAAATGAAATCGATTGGGGAACAAAAATTTCATCTATCACTCCAATTGAGTCACTAAAATATATGCGCAGTGTATCACTTGTTCTATTTTGAATTACAATTTGTTGGAATGATTCTTCTGGATCAATTTGTAACCAATCACATGAAGATACAATTAAAAGCAATATTATAATTATATGTATTCTTCTCATTATCGTTGTTCCTTTGTTGCATAGTATACATATTTTTTGATAGAGACACCATTCACATCATCTTTAATTGTAGAATCTTCAGTATGTGGTATCTCGAATTCCCAATTAAAATAAGCACTATTATCGTCATTATCTATATATTCCTTTACTCTATCTGCCCAATCTTCATAAGTGCCTTTATTTCCTTCTTCATCTTTTAAAAATAATTTATATTGGCCTAAATTTTTTCTTCCAACTTTATTATTATGATAATCCATTTGTGTATCACCGTAGAAGGTGTTTTCATGCGTTTCTTCATATATACCCATAGCAGCCCAAGATGACACCTGACCTAAACATTCTCTTAATTGCATACTCATAAATATGTGTTTAAAAGCATCTCCTTTTTGTCCACTTTTAATATTATCTATATATTGATTGTCTACATCTCTTTGCTCGTAAGTACGAGTTTCACATAAATAGACCCTATCAACGGCAGCTCCTATTAGTTTAATTAAGGCTATTATAGCTGCAGTTGTTGCTGCACCAATAGCAAGCCAAGCGAGAACAGGAATCACCGTTTGTTTACTTAATGGTGTTAATTGGTATAATTCTTCTATTGTAAAGGAATTACCAGACGCCAATTCTTCAAGTGCCATAATAAATTCAATTTCAGCTTCGCTCATATTCATTAATTCAATTTCAGCTTCAATTGTAGTAAATGGGATAAAATCGTTTGTATCTATTTCTGTCGCTTTAGCCAATGTGGAACAATTTGTTATTTCATCTAATTGATATATATCCACTAACATCCCTTTGTATGTAGCATCAGGATAAAGATCAATCAAACGATCTTCAAGAAATTTATCAAAACCTGTTATTAATGAATCCGTTTCTAGGATGTATTCTTTTTTCAATACATGATTATTTTTTTTATATTCGTACTCTCTACAAACAGTATAAAGTGCCCAAGGAGAAAATTCAGGGACATCTTCTACTACTTCAATTTTTTTAATTTTTTCTACTTGATGTGTGTTTTCTGTTTCCTCGTCTTTAATTCCAACAAGCTGACAACTCACCAATCCAAAAATAAGAACGATGCTGACCAATTGCCGAAAACAAACAAACCATTGTTTCTTCTTCACCTTTTACTCCTTTTCTTTTGTTTCACTTTTTTCAAATTAAAACAAGATTTCTTCTATTCTTCTATTCTTCTATTCTTCTATTCTTCTATTCTTCTATTCTTCTATTCTTAGAATAATAATTTCTTGGTTGATCCACAAGCGGTTTTTTATCTATTTTCTCACAATAAAAATTCCGTTTTCGCATCTTTATTGGTATTGAGTAAATCAGGATGAGCCCTTGGATGTCTTGGATTTGATTTTTTTTCTTAATATATTGTCAATTAACAAGGAGATTAACATGTCAAATGCCCTCAAAGTAAATTTACAAAGTCTCAATCAGAGCATGACATTCGCAGCCAAAGGGATGAGCAAACACTGGCATATGATCGATACAAAAGAAGAGATCGGTGGTAATGCAGCTGCTCCAGCACCCATGGAAATGGTATTAGAAGCACTTGGCGGATGCACAGGTATGGATGCTATTGCAATTTTAAAGAAAAAAAGAACGTCTTTTACTCAATTGGATATTGAATTATTGGGTGAACGTAGTGATGAACATCCAAAAGTATTTACTGATATTAACATTAAATTTACATTGCATACCGATGGCGGGGAAAAAGCCCTCAAAGATCTTGAACAGTCAGTCAAATTAAGTAGTGAAAAATACTGTTCAGTTGCCGCTATGTTAAGAGAAACTGTTAATATCACCCATGAATCGAAAATCGTCGAGATATGACATCGAAAGAAATAAAAGCACTCGCCCGTAGTATTTCTCAAGTTGAAAATTCTTCTTCTAAAGCTGAAGAATTACTTGATGAAGCATGGCGATCGGGCAATCATGCTTATCGTATTGGTATCACAGGACCTCCAGGTGCGGGGAAAAGCACACTTGTAAACTGTTTGGCAAGTGAATTCAGCGATGCAGGTAAACGTACAGCAGTGATCTCAGTTGACCCCTCTTCCCCTTTTACTGGCGGTGCCATTTTAGGTGACCGTATCCGCATGAACGCATTAAGTTCTCGAAGCAATGTCTATATCCGTTCAATGGCCACTCGTGGCAGTCTTGGTGGTTTAAGTATGAAAACACATGATGTTTGCGATATTCTTGACGGCAAAGGTTTTGATATTATTTTGATCGAGACCGTAGGCGTTGGTCAGATTGAACTGGATATTGCACAAGCTGCAGATGTAACCCTAACTGTTCTTGTCCCTGAATCCGGTGATGACATTCAAGCCATGAAAGCCGGCATTATGGAGATCACAGATATTTTTGTTGTTAATAAGTCCGACCGGCATGGTGCTGAGGCAATGGTTCTAAATTTACGTTCACTGACCAAGCTAAGAAAAAGCTATTCTACTCTTCCTTGGGAACAACCTGTAATCAAAACCGTTGCAACTGAAGATGTAGGAATTGAAATCGTTCTTGACAAACTTGAGCAATTCGAGATCATGTTGAAGAAACACGATAATTGGGAGTCTGTCCGTAACGAACGGATGAAAAGAAAAGTGCTCCAATTGATCAATGAAACTCTTTCAGACTCTTTCTGGACTAAAGAAAGAAAGAAGTATTTATACAACGAATTGCGATTATCTGAGAAGACTGACAAAAGTCCCTTTCGCATTGCAGAAAATCTGCTCAGTTCGTTGAGAAACACTTGACAATAAATGTATTAAGAAGTACCTTTCGGAGTTATAACGAAATTTATGTTAGGAGACAATAAATGAAACGCGTTTTACCATTATTTGCCATCGTCTTGAGTGTATTTATGCTTGTTGGATGTGGTAACAAAGAAGTTGTAAATGATACCCCCGAACCGGTCGTTCAAGAAACTCCGGTAGTTGAAACTGCCCCTGCTGTTGAAACTGTTGCTGTGGAAACAACCCCTGCTGTTGAACCTGCTGCCGTCGTCGAAGAAGCTGTTGAAGAAGTTCTTCCTGAAGAAGTCATCCAACCTCTTGAAGAAGATGTTTGGGTTAAATACATGATCCAACCCAACGATTATCTAACCAAGATCGCAATGCAAGAATATGGTATTGTAACCATGTGGCGTGAGATCTGGGATTGGAATGTTGAGGTCATCGGTGATGATCCTGACCTGATCTATCCTTTTGAAGAATTATCACTGAAAAAAGATGCTGCTGATGTAGAAGAAGCAGCTGTGTGCGAATATGAAGCATATACAGTACAAGAAGGTGAAAGCCTCTGGTGCATCTCAAAGAAACTCTATGGCAATTCATATGCATGGATCGTTCTT
>CAYNBL010000136.1:0-5683 GCA_964395205.1 uncultured bacterium
CATTTTATCTGATCATTTTTTGGCAAAATAGCCTCACAAAATTACCATTAGGCCGCTAAATTGAAATATTTTATTAACCCTGAGTATTTCGAAGGGTTAAACTCATAATAACCCGGAGTGAAACTCCGGGCATCAGAGTATCTTTAACTTCCAACCCCTCCATGCGTCGGGGTTGTGGGAAATTCGCTTTTTTATACCCCGAGGAATCGAGGGGTATAATACGGTAACCCGGCGAGAATCGCCGGGACATCAGCGATCAAAAAAAGATGAACCCCGAGCTGAGTCGAGGGGTTCAATCATTATAAAAACCATTCTCCTTTAATAGTCCATTATATTCTTCATAAAAAGATATCCGCTTATGATGTGCTTCTTGATTCTTAATATAATTTATTAATTTTTCCTTCCATTCATAAGGTCTTGTAAAGGCGCTATAGCCTATTTGCCATTTATTAAATCCGGGAAATAGGTTGTTGTTCTTAATAAAAATCGTTGATGCAACTTTAATATCTTTAATAAAATCCGAAACAGCTATATCGGGTCTAATTTCAGTTAAAATGTGAATGTGATCTTCAATTCCATTTATTGCGAAAACATGACACTTTTTCTGCCCAATTATTCCTTTAATGTATTTAAAGAGTAAATTGCGGTTTTCTTTTAACAATACGGGTTCTCTTTTATAAGGAGAGAAAATAATGTGATAAAGTAGAAATCGATACGAGCCCATGATGAAAATTATGAAAATATTTTACGATTTAATATGCGCTTTTTCGTGGTGTGATCTGTGTCACATTTTAAACTGTTCAACCCCTCGACAAGCTCAGGGTTGGAAGTGGTTTGTGGTCTGAGATCCCGGCGCTTCGCACCGGGTAAAGATATTCAACCCCTACATAAAGTCGGGGTTGTGAGTACTGGAATGTCTCTGTTCCCGAGGTTGCACCTCGGGTTATTGTTGTGTTTAACCCCTCGACTCTGCTCGGGGTTGGAGGTGGTTTGGTTGTCTGAGATCCCGGGATTTTATCCCGGGTTATTGTGCAGTTGAACCTCTCCAGCCTACGCCCCGAAGGATCGGGGCTTCGGTCGGCAGGCCACAAGGTCGAGGTTCCCCATTGGATTAATATTGAGCTTTTGAGATCTCTTCCGTCAGCTGACGGATCGAGATGACAGAACAATTAACTAGAATTTTATTTTTGTCTTTTCTAATCTTTTACTTATTTTCTTTTATGAAAAAGTCACTTATTGTTTTATTAGTATTGTTTTCATTGGTTCATGCCCAACAATTTAATGGAAAAGACTATTTCCGTTATGCCTTGCCCGAAGTTGCCAAAACCTGGCAAGGTTATGTGATATTGGGATCAGGTGCAGGTTTAGCGGGTTTGGCTACTTTTGCGGATAAACCCGTTCGAGAATTTATGACACAAAAAGACTATCTTCCGCATTGGCTCAATGCGGTAGCGGATTCTTATGTTGACGATTATTGGGCTTTTGGGGTTTCAGCTTTAGGAGCTTTGGGCTATGGATATAAAACTGGCAATTACGGTGAATCTTTCCGTTATTGGGCTGCTTCAAACATTGGAACCGTTGCGCTAACTTACGCTTTTAAATATGGGGTGGGAAGATTGCGTCCCGACGGAAGTGATTATAAATCGTTTCCCTCAGGGCACTCGTCCGTTGCTTTTGCTACAGCGACCATGTATCAAATGTGGTATGGCTGGAAGGCGGGGGTGCCCGCTTATGCGTTTGCAGCCATTACGGCCTTTCAGCGTCTGGATGATAATCGTCATTGGCTCAGTGATGTGATCATGGGTGCTGCCATAGGCATTACCGTTCCCTATATGTTTTACAAGGGTGAAGAACGAGCCAAGATCGATCAGGGATTATTTATACCGCCGATGTCAATTAGTATTCCCCTTAACTTTCCGACCGGAAAATAATGCAAAAGATCATTTCAAAGGACATGACAGATGCCCTGATGGCATGGTTTGAAGAGCATCGCCGGGAAATGCCCTGGCGTGGTTCAAAGGATCCTTATCATATCTGGGTCAGCGAAATGATGCTGCAACAAACTCAGGTTGCCACTGTCGAAAAATATTATCATAAGTGGGTTGAACGTTTTCCCGATGTATATACTCTGGCGAATGCTGATCTCGAAGATGTGTTAAAAGTTTGGGAGGGCCTTGGCTATTATACAAGAGCCCGTAATTTTCACAAAGGTGCCAAATATATTGTTGAAAACGCAAGTTCTAAAGATTCTCCTTTTCCAGATAATTATGACGATTGGCTGAAGGTCCCCGGAGTAGGGCCTTATACGGCCGCGGCGGTTTCAAGTATTGCTTTTAAGTATTCCGCGGGTGTGGTAGATGGCAACGTCAAACGTGTGATGGCGCGCCTGTTTTGCCTGGATGCCAATATTTCAACCCAAACATATCATCGCGAGATCTTTGAAATAATGAAAGATGGCTTCTATGCTCATCATCCAGGTTGGGTCAATCAGGCCTGGATGGAACTGGGTTCTTTGCAATGTACCCAGCGTCCGGATTGTTCAACTTGTCCCTTAAAAGAGTATTGTTGTGCCTTTAAGAATGATGATGTTGCCGGTTTTCCCCACAAGATAGAGAAAAAGAAAACGCCCATCCGTTATGGAGCGGCATTTATTATTGAGAAAGGTGATAAAGTGCTCATATTACGCCGACCTGAGGAAGGCTTTCTCGGTGGGCTTTGGGAATATCCCGGCTTCACATTAAAAGAACCGGAATCTGGTTATCTTCAAACATTTTGCGATGAACATAAGATCACAATAAAAAAAGAGATCTCCGAAACAGCCCGCCATACTTATTCACATTTTCACCAGGAAATCAAATTGTACAAAGCCGAGTTAGAAGGCGAGTGGGAAACAAAATTCTGGACGGATGCACGCTGGTCCCGAAATAATGAACTAAATAAATTGGCTCGTTCAAAGATCACGATCAAAATATCCGCGATCAATAGTAAAATTTGCACTAAATCTCAGAACGCCGGAACTTAAAATAATACCTTGCCTATCAATACAAATACCATTAAAATCACAACGCGATGAATTTTAGTACACGCATACAACATCTGCAGGACCTGATCGGGTCCAGCGAACGTCTTCTCAGCGAAGCCATCCCCAAAGGACATATCGACTTGACATCCTCGGTGCCCCCTTTCCCCGTTCCGGGTGTTTTGTTGAATGCAGCGCAGGAAATCATTCGCTCTGAGAACTTGAACTACACCGAGACTTACGGATTGCCCAAACTTCGCGAAGCCTTAGCTGAAAAACACGAATTGGCTTGGGGCGCTGAAGGGGTTACGATCACCACCGGAACCACAGAGGCCCTGTTCTGTGTTTTGGCATCCATTCTGAATCCTGATGATGAACTCTTGGTTCCCTCGCTGACATTAAGGGCTCATGAATCGGTTTCCTATTTTTTCTCCGGGACTGTGCGTGAATATCCTGTTAACATGGAAACCCCCTATCCAATCGGCGCAGAAGATTTGATCGCAATAATAACCTCCAAGACAAAAGCAATTTTACTGAACAATCCCTTGCTTGCAACCGGACAGCTTTTTGATGCTAAAGAATTCGGGGTATTGTCTGCTTATTGCGAAGAAAAAGGAATTTTCATTCTTGTAGATGAGTCCTTTTATGAGATCCGTTATGCCGGTTTTGAAGCGGTATCATATGCAGGTTACGCCGATCATGTAATCACTTTTTCAAGTATGACAAAATTATTCAGCATCAGCGGATTGCGTATCGGTTGGTTGTTTGCAAAACCTGAGATCACCGAAGCGGTGAACTCTGTCCGCTATATTTCTTCTACTTGTGCAAATACGTTTTCCCAACGTTTTGTTTTGCGTATGGTTCAAGGCTTGGGCAAAGAAACGAAAGACAAACTATTATCTATCCTTCAAAACCGCAGGAAATTAATGCTTGAGACTTTGAAACAGCACGGTTTTGAAAAATATGTCCGCTCACATGCGGGATACTTTGTGTTGCTGAATATCCAACATGAATTGAAAGAGCCCATGTCCGATATTGATTTTGTTCGTATCTTGAGAGAGCGTCACGAAGTCATGGTAACACCAGGCTCGCTTTTTGGACCCGCAGCAAAAGATTATATACGTATTTCTTTTGCAACTGAAGAAACAGATATTCAACTCGGTGTTGCCGCAATACGGGAATGTGTAGACGCGCAGAATCTCTAAAAATTAGAACGCGTATACGTGTTCTAATCTCCTAAACACTGATACTCTTAAACAAATTTACTTAACATCTTTACCAATCCGCCGAATATCTTTATATTCTTTTGTGTTAAATTGTCAATAATAAACAAATGGATAAATACCGATGAAAAAGCAATGTGTAATTTTTGCAATAATAATTATCAGCATCAATCTCCTATTTGCCATTCCACCACAGAAATTCGCTGAATTGGGAGATGTGAAATTATTCAACGGGGAGACGCTTGAAGATTGCCGCATGGGTTATCGTATTCTTGGTGAAGTAAACGAAGATGCTTCAAACTATGTGTTATATCCCACCTGGCACGCGGGGACATCCGAACATGTTTACGGACTGATCCATAAATATAATTTTGTTGACACATCTTCCTATTGCATCATTTTAATTGATGCGCTGGGGAACGGTGTTTCGAGCTCACCGTCTAATTCAGCAACGCAGGCGGGGGAGGATTTCCCTGAGATCCGTGTTATTGATATGGCGCGATGCATAAAAGGTGTTCTGGACCATCTGGGGATAGAACATGTACATGCTGTTGTGGGCGGATCCATGGGGTCAATGCAGGGTTATGAATTGATATGTGAATATCCTGACTTGGCTGACAAAGCTGTTCTCTACGTTTCTTCTCCCAGAAATTCAGCTTATGATATTATTCGCCGCAGGGCAGCATTGGGAATAGTGGAAATGGGTCGAAAATATAATATCCCACAGGAAGAATACATGAAGACCGTTCGGCTTACACAAACCGTCAATGGAAAATCACCGGAATTCTATTCCAAAGAAATGTCACATACCGAAGCGGAAGCTTATGTCGCACAATTTGATAAATATACTCCCGGTATCTATCCCGCGGATAATTTTTATTGTCAGACCCAAGCTTTAAGCACTCATGATATCAACTGGCGCGATGATTATGATTTGGAAAAAACGGCGAAACGTATTAAAACGGATGTTTTTATTATTGTGAACAAACAAGATCATACTGTTTCTCCTTGGGAATCTTTAAATTTCGCCAAAATGATCAAAGCCAAGACCTTGGTACTGGACAATAATCGCGGCCATCTGGGTATTTCATATGAGATCGAACGCGTACGCAAAGCTATGGATCGTTTCCTGAAAAAAATAAAATGAACTTTCGAGTATTTTGCGCGTAGATAAATGATAACATAAAGGAAAGCATATGAATACATTACATGTCAACGATCTTGCTCCCGCCTTTACACTAGAAGATACGGATGGGATATCATTCTCTTTAGAACAATTCCGGGGAAAGCGTGTCGTGCTGTATTTTTACCCCAAAGATGATACGCCCGGATGTACAAAAGAAGCCTGTGCGTTTCGTGACGACTACAAAGGCTATACGGATAACGATATCGTGATCATCGGCGTTTCTCCCGATAATGCAAAATCGCACAAGAAATTTGC
>CAYNBL010000137.1:0-5661 GCA_964395205.1 uncultured bacterium
TAACTGTTACCCATGTTTTGAAGGGCTTTTGTTACCTATGTATTGAAGTCGTACCGTATAGACGCGAAGCATCGCGTCTGTACAATGGTCTATAATATTATTTATTAAAAAATGTTTGCGATTAAATTACCAAAAATATCTTTAAAAAATTCAATCTTCGGATAACTGTTTCTTTTCCAAGTATATCACAGATCTCAAAAACATCCGGACTGACCGCAAAGCCGGTCACGGCAATACGAAGAGGATGAATAAGTGCTGCGGCTTTGATATCAAGCGATGCTGAAAGGTCCCTGAGGATGGCCTCAATTGTCTGTGAATTAAAATCATTACAGCCTGAAAAGCCACTTATAAGAGATTGTATATAAACCTGAATATCAGATGATTGTAAATGCTTCTCTACAGCATCATTATCATAGTTCAATGGGTCGCGAAAGAGGTATTTACCATAAGCGATAAATTCATTTAAAAGACGTAATCTTGACTTTAAAAGTTCAGTATAAAGTAAGCCTTTTTCCTCTGAAAAATCACGATCTACCCATCCGGCATTTTGCCAAAGCGGCTTAACAAAGGGCCAAACTTCTTTCGCATCTGTGCGTGAAAGATGTTGTCCGTTGATCCAGGCAAGTTTATCAAGGTCAAAGATCGCCCCTTTCTTATTTACCCGCGCGAAATCGAAACGCTGAATCAGCTCATCTAAGCTAAAAATTGGTTTAGGCATGTTATCCCCCCAACCGAGGAGTGCAAGACCGTTCAGCAGTCCCTCAGGCAGGAATCCCATCTCTTTGAATTCATCTACGGAGCTTGCACCGTGTCGTTTTGAGAGGCGTTTACCATCCTGAGCAAGAATAAGAGGTAAATGTCCGAATTTTGGGACTTTTCTTCCAAGTGCAAGATATAAAAGGATCTGTTTGGGTGTATTGGAAAGATGATCTTCACCGCGGATCACGTGAGTAATATTCATATTGGCATCATCAACGACCACTGAAAGCTGATAAATGGGAGTTCCATCTGACCTTAGTATAATAAAATCGTCGATCTCTTCATTATTGACCGCAATATCTTTATAGACCATATCTTTAAAACGCGTAATGCCTTTAGGAACTCGAAATCTGACCGTATAGGGAAGACCGGCATCAAGTTTTGCCTGAACGTCCTCTTGGCTTAGATCACGGCAACGCCCGCTGTAGCGATAGGCCCGTTTTTCACTTTCAGCTTGAGATTTGTCCGCATCAAGTTCATCCTTTGTACAAAAACAGCGGTAGGCTTTGCCTTCACTGAGAAGTTGGTCCGCCGCATCAAGATGTTCTTGAATGTGTTCACTCTGGATCATCGGCGATTCGTCCGGCGAAAGTCCCAACCATTCAAGCGATGAGAGTATTTCCCGTGTATTGGCGTCCGTAGATCGTTCTTTATCGGTGTCTTCTATACGTAAACAGTATGTTCCGCCAAGTTGACGCGCATAAAGGTAATTAAAAAGTGCTGTTCGAACTCCACCAATGTGAAGATGACCGGTAGGGCTGGGGGCGAAGCGGACGCGGATGTCAGGGGTGTTATTATTCATGGGTGAAAATAATACATAATTGACAATTGACAAAGGACAATTGAAAATTCGTGAGGCTTAGATAATCAAAAACTTGAGTCAAGTTTTTAGGCTGACCATTTGCCATATTTCAGCAATTTTCAGCAATATTCCACCGAATATGCAACATACATCACATTTTTGGGAAAACTTGAGTCAAGTTTTTTAGTGAAAAATATTATTCTTGTGATACTGTCAATTTTCATCTAATATTTATTTAAACAAGAAAAAGGATATTATCATGAAAAAGATCATCCTTTGTATTATTAGTTTTTTACTTCTTGTATCTTGTGCAACAACACCCCTGGAAATTTCAGAAAATGACGCAAAGCTCCGCATGATCGGCGGAAAAGAGGCCTTACTCAATGCCATTAAATACCCTAAAGATGCACTAAACAAAGGGATTGAAGGTGTTGTTACGATTCTTGCCTATGTCGATACGTCGGGATCAGTCCGTGAATGCAAGATCATTAAAGGCAATGAATTTCTAAACGAAGCCGCTACTTGTGCATTGGAAAAACAACACTTTTATCCCTATATACTTGAAGGAAAAAAACGTCCGGTACGCGTTGCAATTCCTATTTCGTTTTTGATCTCAAAAGAGATAAATGTAAATGAATTCGAAGAAGAACGTATAAAAGCTTTTGCGGAATACTATTTAAATGAGCCTTTGCTCACATTGGTCGATTTCCCTTCAGAACGCTCCAGCGGCAATAAAAATGAGTTCTATTCAGAGGGAAAGACCTGGTGGCCAAACCCGGACAACCCAGATGCAGCTTATATAATTCGAGAAGGATTTACAAATCCTGATGCATTCCGCAAACATGCCGCTCTTCTGGAGCGCGCCGGGGAGATCATTCCCGGTCTGACCGCCGCTTACCTGACTACAAATAAAAACATGTATGCCGAAAAAGCCATAGAACACCTAAGAGCCTGGTTTATTGATCCGCTAACGCGCATGGAGCCCCACATGAAGTATGCTCAGGCCATTCCAAACAGAAGTACAGGTAGGGGTGTGGGTATTTATGAGGCATTATCCGTAGTTGAAATACTGCAATCAATTCCTTATCTTGAAAAATTCCTCACAAATGAAGAAATAAAGTCATTGCGATCATGGTTCAAGGATTATTCAGATTTTCTTGTTGATGACCCCAGCGGCATGAGCATCCGTATGCGTAAAGATACCTATGGCAGTGCATATTTACTGCAGTTATGCTCCATTGCAGACTATTTGGAAGATGATCTTCTTTTAGACAACTGTCGTGATTATTTCTCTCAATATTCATTGCCGCATTTTGCCTCTTATGATTCACCTTTGTTGAATCCGGCTTTAAACAGGACGTTTAAAGACAATATCTTTTTAAACACTGACTTATTGATAATAGCAGCATATATATTGACTGACAAAGACTTTGATGCCTGGAATTTCAAAATAAGTAGTGGTCAAAGAGTAGGGGATGTTGTCAATTATCTCTATTCGGGAATTTTGAATGATAAATTAAAAACGATGGGCAATTATGATGGTCGATTCTTGTCACTGCTCTTTGCAGGAAAAGCCTATGATAATCCAAGATATCTTGAACTTTGGCGGGATCTGCAGGTTGGACGGGATAAAATAGGCAACTTTCCGATTAGACAGCCGATTTTGTGGATAAAGTAAACTGAATATCGAATCATGAACATTCGAGCATTCGAATAAGCGAAGTAAATAGCGAATCATGAACATTCGAAGTGAATATCGAATTCGAATATTTACTTTTTTTGATTAAGATCATTATTTCTTGCTGTTTGTATACTTTTAACAAAGATAGAGATCAATTCATTATTCTCTATCAGAGCTTCATCAAGTACCGCTATTTTACTCACAAGATGTCGGTTCTTAATAAGTTTTAGACAGATCATCGTTTCTCTTAATTCTTTTAGAATGACCTTGATCTTATGAATAAAGTCCTTTCTGGATTCTGCGCTTTGTGCTTCTCCATAATTCAACGATACGGAAGTTCCAGATCTTAATATTTGTCCGGATAAATGGTTTCCTGCAAGCGAATTTGATAAGCTTTCCGATATCTCAATGATGAGGGTTGAAAAAGCTATAAGGCGATTTTCCAAATCGTGTTTTGTCATGTCGTCCCTCTTTTTAATTCTCTTTAATAAACAATAATAACAAGTAAATTCAAATCTATAAAAACTCTCAAACTGGTAATGTGATACGCATCACTTCCTTCGAATGCTCGAATGCTCGAATGTTCAGTGTTCGGCTTGTTCTCATAAATCATAGAGGGACTTAGAAGAATGTTCGATATTCATTATTTATTCAGAAAATTGTTGAAAATTCAGATTGTTTAAGTTACTTTACATGGCTTTTTAATAGGGTGGTTAGCTCAGCTGGTTAGAGCGCCTGCTCGACACGCAGGAGGTCACAAGTTCGAATCTTGTACTACCCACGAAACTCATATTGGTCATATTGTTTAATAAGTAAGATATGGGTATTCGGCCCCTTAGCTCAGTTGGTTAGAGCAGCGGACTCATAATCCGTTTGTCCAAGGTTCAAGTCCTTGAGGGGCTACAAAAAAGGCCTGTCATTCGACAGGTCTTTTTTGCAAGTATAAAGATTAAAGGCAAAAGACAAAAGTAGGGGACGGTCGCATTAGTTCCTCTTGGTCAAGCAAAGCTGTACTTTTACTATTCGGATCCAGTAGCCGCTTCAGGGACATACGGACTCTATGTAACTTACAATGTTGATGGATCCACTGTTCAATATACCATTAAAGAATCTACATGGGGCGGGGGTGCTTCTTAATAACTATACCATTAGTGGCAGTAATTCCATATCTACTCACAACAATACCAATAGGGAAGAGGCAAAACTCGCTAGAAATGCGTAGTTATATAGCGAATAAGTAAGCTAACATATAGGGCTGTCCGATTTATAGAGGGAAGGGGTAAATTCAATCAATACTAAACATTTACTAAGAATTAATCTCATAATCATAGGTATTAAAAATAAATTATTATAATATTATAGTGGTAATGCACTATTTAGTATTGGGAAAATTATCATGAGTTTCGTAATTGTGATTCACAAAGTTATTGGGGGCGGAAAGAGCTTAAAATGATTGCTTGCCAAAGAATTAGAGGGTTACACTCAGGAATATTACAGTGATGCATAGTATATAAATAAGAATGTGGGGGAAATGAAACTATCTATCGATGATTTACTGTATAATTTAAAAAAGTGCCTATACACAGCCGATTTTGAGGAATATATGTACCTGCAAGAAGAAGATAAAGAAAATATAAATGTAATACACATATACAGATGTTAGCCAACACATAAAAAAAGAGAACAATAGATATGACATCAAAACCAACATATCAAGAATTGCTTCAAAAAATAATAGAGCAAGAAAAAGAAATTGACCAACAGCCTGAAAATTCCGACAATGAAACTGCAAGCATAGAAAATTTGACTTTGCTTATTGTGGAAGACGATGAACTAAGTTCAAAACTTCTTGAAACTATACTTAAAGACACATTCCATAACATTATGTTTGCCACAAACGGAATAGATGCCATCGAATTGTGTAAAAATAATCTGGACATTAATCTGATATTAATGGATACCAGAATGCCGAGAATGGATGGTATTACTAGCATGCGTGAGATCCGAAAGTTCAACAAAGATGTCATTATTATTTCACAAACCGCTTATGCAATGTATGGCGATCGTGAAAAAATGATCGCTTGGGGTTATGATGATTATATCAGCAAGCCGATAGATAGCAATGAATTATTGAATATGATCACGAAATATTTAAAAATCATAAAGACTAAAGACAATAAATCGAGCAAGATACTCTAGAATTAACTTTCTACATATTTCCACCAGCCACATCTTGGTACACATGAACCGTAAAACCCGCATGGATAAAGGGTCTCTACTGTACTCTTATCCGCCAGCTGGCGGATCCAGGTTCCCCCGATTGTTCGGGGCTAGATGGCGTACTCTCAGAGGTCTGCTTACTACTTACTGGTTATTAGCAAAATGAAAGTGCAACACTAAAGAGGGTGTTGCATGAAGC
>CAYNBL010000138.1:0-5611 GCA_964395205.1 uncultured bacterium
TTTGCTATTATTGCCGCATTATCGGTTATGAACGGTTTCCGTGATATGCTTTTTAACCGGACTCAGGATATGTCTCCCGATCTGACATTTTATGTAAAAAATATCGGTGATGAAAGCAGAACATATCTCTATGAAGCGATCAAAGAAGACACAAGAATTAAGACGATTACTCCGACCATTGAAAGAAAAATGCTTGTGAATTCAGGTAAATATCAACAGCTGGCGTTTATTAAGGGTATTCGTCCCAATGAATATAAAAAAATACTTAATTTAGAGCCCTATTTGCAGGAGAAGAAATTTCTAACCGATGATCTAGCCAAAACATCCTATCCTGAGATCATCATGGGCTTATCCCTTGCGAATAAACTCGGTGTCGGAGTGGAGGATACGATCAATTTAGTTTCTCTTCTGGATGTTAAAACATACACTGCACCCAGTATGCAATGCATCGTAAAAGATGTATTCAATGTAACGGTTTTTGATTACGATTATCGGGCTTACATGCATATTCTTGATATGCAATACCTGTTGGATGAACCCAATTATCATCAATTTGAGGCAGAACTTTACTCAACTAAAGACTTAGGCACGGTTAATAAATACTGGAAAGAGCATATCCCCGATAATTCGCGGGTAGCGAGCTGGTGGGAGGAACATCTTGAATTATTTTCAGCCATGCAAGTGGAGAAGATCGCAACATTTTTGGTCTTGAGCTTGATTGTGATCATTGCGGGTTTTAATCTTATTTCATCCATGATTATGTTGCTTCTTGAAAAAAAATGGGAGATCGGAATACTCCAAAGTATGGGCTGTGCCCCGCGGGATGCGCATCGAATATATTTCAGACTAGGCTGGTATACCGGGGGATTGGGAATGATCCTTGGAACAGCCACGGCGGTGATACTATTACTCATGCAGCAATATTTCCCTTTCTTTATTATGCCGGGAGCGAATGATGTTTACATTTTTAAATATGTCCCGGTGATCGTGAATTTTTGGGATGTGCTTGCGACACTTATGATGGTCTCCATCTTGATAACCCTGTCCTCACTGGTCCCGGCAAAAAGAGCGAATAAGATTAAGCCCCTGGATGCTATTAAGACAAAACAATAAAACCGTGAAACGTAAGACGTAAGACGTAAAACGTGAGAGGTAAGATCTAAATCGTAAGTCCCGTAGGGACGATAGCTTTGTAGTTGAACGGTCCGATTTGAAACATG
Source organism: uncultured bacterium (assembly GCA_964395205.1). GTDB lineage: Bacteria > Fidelibacterota > Fidelibacteria > Fidelibacterales > Fidelibacteraceae > M50B103. The sequence continues at coordinate 1,221 of CAYNBL010000138.1, forward strand.
AGCTCCGTAGGAGCGGAACAAAATCAATTGATAATTGATAAAGGACAATTGACAATTACGTAAAACGTAAGATGTAAGACGTAAAACGTAAAACGTTAACCCCGAGCTTGTCGCCTGTCGGCCGTAGCTTTAGCGTAGGCTGGAGGGGTTGAACTTAAAAGGGGAAATGAACAACGAATCATGAACATTCGAACAATCGAAGTGAATATTTACTTCGTATTTCTAAAATCGTTAATCCTTGTTCGTTATTCAGGCAGTCCCGTAGGGACGATAGCTTTGTAGTTGAACGGTCTGATTTGAAACATGAGCTCCGTAGGAGCGGAACAAAATCAATTGATAATTGATAAAGGACAATTGACAATTACGTGAATCGTAAGAAGAAATGTAATTCAACAAATCAACAATGAATTGGATATATTATGAAAACGATTATTAAAGTCAAAAACCTATGTAAAAGTTATATGTCCGGAGAGAAGCCCCTGAAAGTATTGGATAATATTGATCTGAGCATTCACCAGGGTGACTTTATTTCTCTTATGGGGCCTTCAGGTTCGGGGAAATCGACCTTATTGAATATTATCGGGACCATGGATACGCCCAATTCGGGTGAGATATGGATCGCCGGCAAACAGGTCACGCATATGCAGGAAAATCAATTGGCTATGTTTCGCCTCAAACACATAGGTTTTGTGTTTCAGTTCCATTATTTACTGCCTGAATTTAGTATAGAAGAAAATGTTGCCATGCCGTTGATGATCTCCGGTCAAAACCGTCAGCAAGCCATCATGAATGCCAGGGAAATGCTGGATTATTTGGGCATGACGGAAAGAATGCACCACTTTCCCGCAGAAATTTCGGGCGGGGAAAAACAACGGGCGGTCATTGGTCGTGCCCTGATCAATAACCCTGATATTTTGCTAGCCGATGAGCCCACGGGAAATTTGGATAAAGAAACAGGCACGAAAGTATTGGACCTGTTCAAAAAGATCCAAAAAGATATGGGTCAAACCTTTTTTCTGGTGACTCATAATGAACAAATAGCCCAGATTGCTGAAATTAATTATCATCTTGATAACGGGAAACTTATTAAAGAATAATTGAGGGAAAGCTATTCTTTTCGCTGTTGATTTTAATCGATAGATCATAATTTAACTTTAAATAGCATTATTATCTCTTCAGGTAGGTAAAAAAACAAGGAACATCCACTATAAAAAAAACTTATATTTTAACTACGATGAAAACACAAATTACAAAAATCCTCATCTTGCTTTTCATGATCCTGCCCTTGGGACTTATGGCCGCTTATACAAGCTATGGGAATGATTATCTTAATCTTTTGCGCGGACCCGGTGGAGAGCTTTACGGTGCGGCCTACGGATTAATGCAGTACGGAAGTGAAAATACCATGTTGAATCCGGCGCGCTTGGGAGAAACCTCCAATAAATCTCTTTATCTCTATCATTCAGCCTGGTTCAGGAATGAAGTGTCGGCCAGCTCGATAGCATTTACATTTAAATTTAAAGATCAACCGCTGGGTGTGATGATCTCTCGAATAGGTATCTCGGATATCCCCGATTCAAGAAATGCTTTATTGGATTATGGATTGGACGGGATCCCCGGTACGGGAGACACCGGTGAGGGTAATGGTCAATTGGATGAAAACGAAATCATTGATTATGATGGTGTCTTGTTTACAGGTATCGCAAATTATACGATCCATCTCGGGTTGCCCGTCTATCAAAAAAATAATTTCAGTCTTGGACTTGATCTTGGTTTTTTATATACGGGGTTGATCGAGACTAATGGTTATGGACTGACATTTGATCTTCATGCCGAATATAAAGGCAAGTATGTCCAATCTCTTTATTCCTTAAAAAATCTTCCTTCAGCTATTATGGTTTTTGATAATGGAGCAGCGCAATATTATCCTCCTCAATTTAAGGCAGCATGGATAGTTCCTTTTGCTATTGGGGATTTTAATTTTAAGCCGGGGTTCAGTTCCGCTATGTCGATCACTGAAAATTTGGATTATTATATGTTTTCTATTGGCTCAATACTGGCAGTGGATATACAACCTTTGGTTCAAATAGAATATAAAAATATTGTTGCGGCAGGTATCAGTTATCGTTGGGGCGATGGCTTCCATGCCGGTATCGAATTCTCACTGCCATTTTTGGATATCTCTTATTCATTCAGACCTTCCACAAATGGTGACCTGGGAAGCTCGCATTTAATTTCATTAAGAATGTCAACGGATATATTTAAATAAGAAGGGTAAGATCGTTATGAAACATTTTTGGATTATGGGTCTTGTATTTTTATTATTAGTCGGTTGTGGAAATCGCGAATTGAGCACCGAGCCGGATTATGACAGTCTCATTTCTTTTATCATGAAAAATCACAAGAAAGAAAGTATCGAATTATATACCGCCTGCGAACAAGTATTACCGGAGATCATTGAAAAAGGTGAGCTTGCCGACTATCAAAAGATTATAGAAATTTACAATAAGAATACAGATGTATTTTCTAAAGCGATGACCCTTGGTTTTTTATCAAGCGTAAAAACAGAAAACCCTGTTTTAAAAGATTCTGTTTTCAATGCGGTCAAAAAAGCTGACATGATGACCAAGAGCGATGCTTTCCTGACTTCAGCTAAAGAATATTATCAGGAGCGTAATTTTACCGAAGAGGAATTGAATGATCGCCTGACGGCTTATCGTGCCATGGTCGGGGATGGATACGCTCAGTTGTTGATCGAACGCCAAAAATTGACAGAGGCACTGAATGTCTATGAAGATATTATTGCCGATTATCAGGATACGGAGGTCCTTCTTAATTACGGCAAAGCCCTCAATAAAATGAATCGTTATGAAGCGTCGCTGATCGCTTGTATTGAAGCGTTGAAAATGACGCCAGGGTCTTTGGATGCAAAAGCTGAAATATTAAACACAGCGGAATTGCTTGGATACTCAAAAGCTGAGGTCAACACCATGATCGACGAAACTGTCTTTGTCGGTCGCAATATTCTACGTCAGAACCTGCTGGCAGATCAATTGAATATTCCCATGCCCGAATTTGAGATCGATGGTTTGGATTCAACTACGATCACGCATGAAAAATTTAAAGATAAGATCCTTATTGTCAGCTTTTGGGCGACTTGGTGTCCGCCATGCCGCAAAGAATTACCCCACATGAACGAAGTTTATCATCAATATAAAGAAGATGAAGAAGTTGAGATCATTGTTGTATCAACAGATAAAGATAAGTTTCTTGTCCCGCCTTTTATCAGTGAAAATGGATTTGATTTTCCGGTTTATTACGCCGATGGCTTGAACACAGCATTCGGAGTTAAAGGGATACCTACGTTGTTTGTCATAGATAAGCAAGGCCTGATCCGATATAAAAAGGTGGGATTTTCCGAAGGGGAAGAATTCGAAAAGATCATGTCCTGGTATATTGAAGAGATAAAAGCAGTAGAAGACGCCTAACAATTGATAATTGACAATTGACAATTAGAATAAGAATTATAATGAATATAGGGGCTAGACATGTCTAGCCCTTTTTTATTCAATTCGATTAATGATTGATAATTTCGTAAGACCTTCCGGCTGGTATCCGAACGTAGAGAGGATCTGCCGGATGGTCGAAAAAGAATAGTAAGACGTAAATTCAAAACCTTATTCATAATTAAAAACAATATTTGCTGTCATTTCGACCGAAGCCCGCCAAAGAAGGGCGAAGCGGAGAAATCTAAAATTGCTTTCAATTATTCCAGAGTTTGAGATCTCTCCACTACACTGCGTTCCGGTCGAGATGACATCTTTCTTTCTCCCATATTCCACTCCGAACCCAAACACTCCGAACTCCCATACTCAATTGACAATTGTCCTTTATTAATTATCAATTGATTTTGTTCCGCTCCTAGGGAGCTGATGATTTAAATTGAACTGATAAACTACAAAGCTATCGTCCCTACGGGACTAACGTTTTATGTCTCACAACGAATGTTGAACTCGTACCCCACTTTCTTAGTCATCCTGAAACCCCGAAACATCGGGGGTGGATACCGATGTTCAGGATCTCTCTGAGTGTCATGTCACAGAATATTATCCTGCTCTGATTTTGAATTATCACATTTAACCCCTTCTTACGTAGACGGTTCACGTAATTGTCAATTGTCCTTTATCAATTATTAATTGATTTTGTTCCGCTCTTACGGAGCTGATGATTTAAATTGGACCAATAAACTACAAAGCTATCGTCCCTACGGGACTAACGTTTTATGTCTCACAACGAATGTTGAACTCGTACCCCACTTTCTTAGTCATCCTGAAACCCCGAAGCCTCCATTAGACTACCAAGTCCCCAAAAAAGCATTAAATTATAATGTT
>CAYNBL010000139.1:0-5522 GCA_964395205.1 uncultured bacterium
GATGTGTTGATAGGTCGATGTGTTGATAGGTCGATGTGTTGATAGGTCGATGGGTCGATAGGTCGATGGGTCGATGGGTTGATGGGTTGATGGGTTGATGGGTCGATGGGTTGATGGGTCGATGGGTTGATGGGTTGATGGGTCGATGAGTTGATAGGTTGATGGGTTGATGGGTCGATTTGGTGAGAATTTATTATCTCATCTTCTCAGCGCTCAGCGCTCAGTGCTCAGCGCTCAGTGCATTGCTCTATACCCTATACCTTTATTCCTCACATTAATGCTACACTCAGATCTTACAAGGATCTTTCTAATTGATCTCAGAACAAGGATTAACGATATGTGATTTAAGAATATCACGATACTAAACTTCGAATATCAAATATCGGTGTTCCTTGTTCAATATTCATTCATCGTTTATAGTTCATCAACTCCTAGTGCTCAGCGCATTGCCTTATACCTCTCCTTCTCGCCAGCTGGCGGATACGGAGAGCAAGCATAAGTCCCGTAGGGACGAAAGCTTTGTAGTAAATTAGTTTGATTTGAATAATGAGCTCCGTAGGAGCGGAACCTTAATCAATTGACAATTGACAGTTGACAAAGGACAATGGTAATATTTAAGTATATATGTCCAAAATATTAAAGCAGACCCTGAAGGGGTCGAATAACATTATAACACTGTCACTCACAAGGCCACAACCCTGTAGGGGTTGAATAAGTTAAACCTTAAACATTAAACTCTTAAACGATCTTAAGCGAGTTTTGCATCCAATATGATCTCAGAACAAGGATTAACGATATGTGATTTAAGAAGATCACGATACTAAACTTCGAATATCAAATATCGGTGTTCCTTGTTCAATATTCATTCATCGTTTATAGTTCATCAACTCCTAGTGCTCAGCGCATTGCCTTATACCTCTACTTCTCCGCCAGCTGGCGGATACGGAGAGCAAGCGTAAGTCCCATAGGGACGATAGCTTTGTAGTTAATTAGTCTGATTTAAATAATGAGCTCCGTAGGAGCGGAACCTTAATCAATTGACAATTGACCCCGCTTCGCCAAGGCTACCAGTCTTCGCTAAAGCTTCGACATGGCACGGCGCAGGGCAGGCAAAGGACAATTGAATCAATTGACAATTGAGAAAGGACAATTATAAATTTAGCTTTAAGTGATGAGTATTTTATTTATTAGTCTGATATTTTCTTTTGTTTTCAGCAATAGCTTTAGGTGCGGGTGTCTGAATACTGAGGGTAAATCCCATAGCCTTAATGATCTTCATGATAGTTTCGAAGCGAGGTTTGGCATCGGGCTTAAGAGCTTTGTACATACTTTCGCGACCCAGACCACTTTTTTGGGCGATTTTGCTCATACCTTTGGCTTTAGCGATATCGTTGAGGGCAGAAAGTATCAGATTGGGATCATCATCTTTTAATACTTCTTCAATATACCCGCTAATGACTTCATCATTATCAAGGAATTCATACACTTCAAACTTTGAGAATTTTTCACTCATTCTGTGCCTCCCATTCTCCTATTAACTTATGCGCCTTTATGATATCTCTTTTTTGGCTCCTTTTATCACCGGCGCACAACAAGATCACGATCGCATTGATCTTTATTGAGATATATATCCTGTAACCGGGACCACGATCAAATTTCAACTCCGATATCTTAAAATCGAGACGTTTATAATTTCCAAGATATCCTTCTTCGATCTTCTTCAATCGAGCCAAGATCTTGTACTTGGCTTTTTGATCTTTTAATCTTATCAACCACTTTAGAAAAGTCTCCGATTTGACGATCTCATACATGAGTAAATGTATCCATTTGGATACACATGAGCAAGTATTATTTATATTGTGTGATTTTGATCACACTTTCTTAACCTTGGTCTCAATCATAAACTTAAGCTCATAACTCTTCATTATTAATTTTTAACCCATCCTTAAAAACCTTATTTATCCCATTCTTATTGAAACACAATTGATAATTAAGAATGGACAATTAAATCAATTGACAATTGACAAAAGACAGTTGACAATTGAAAACAAAACGTATGTCATACCGGAAAGAAAGCCAGTGGCTTTCTTATCCGGAATCTCATTTATTGATCACTCCATTCAATTTGGGAGCAAGGCCATTATTTAGATCCCGGATAAACTTGCCACCGGCAAGTTTTCCGGGATGACGTGGTTCTGGTTGTACGGAATGACGTGGTTTTTTTACTTATCCGCGATCTCATTTATTTGGTGATGAAATATTGAAATGAAATTAAAAAGAGACACGCCATGGCGTGTCTCTACGGTATCATTTTGGGGGATCAAGCGCAAAAAGCTCCGCTTTTTGCATAATTTCTACCAGCATCCATCTTTTCAGCCAAAAGAGAACATCTTTTGTTCAACCCATCGACAAGCTCAGGGTTGTTATATTATTGAATACCTAAACCCCGGCATTCCATGCCGGGCTATTTATGTTTAACCCCTCCATACGTCGGGGTTATATATACACCGTTTATCATTTATCGTTCATCGTTAAAGAAGCTTTGCATTCAATACAACATCCGCCGATTACACAGATAATCACAGATTTAAAAAATAATATGAGACTTTTTCTTCTTCGACCCCGTCGGGGTCGGTATTTGGGAAGGAAACCTATTATATTGTTCTTAGACCCCGTCGGGGTCAAAGAATAATATAGCACAATTATTCATAATATTACAACCCCGGCGGGGTTGAACATTAACCCTTAAACATTTAAACTTTTATTCTGGAGCAAACCGATTTCAGAACACCGATTAACAATTTTCGATATTAGAAGTTTTAGAATACTGAACACCCATTAACAATATGTGATTTAAGAAGATCACGATACTAAACTTCGAATATCAAATATCAGCGTTCCTTGTTCAATATTCATTCATCGTTTATAGTTCATCAACTCCCAGTGCTCAGCGCATTGCCCTATACCTTACACCCAATACCTTACACCCTATACCTTTACACCCTACACCTTATGCGAGTTTTGCATCCAACACAATCTCCGTCTTCAACAACCTCGAAATTGGGCACCCAACTTTTGCTCTTCCGGCAATATCCTTAAAAACAGGTTTTTCGATCCCCGGCACCTTCGCCGTGGTATCCAAGAGAATACGTGTGACTGTAAAGCCCTCTTCCCTTTTCTCAAAACTCAGAATGGCCTCGGTTTCGATCTTTTCGGCCTTATAGCCCGCCTTTTCCAGTTCGGCAGAAAGCGCCATAGAGAAACAACCCGCATGCGCCGCCGCGATCAATTCCTCCGGATTCGTACCGGGTGCATCTTCGAACCGTGTATGAAATGAATACTTTGTATTATCGAGGACTCCGCTTTCGGTCGATACGACGCCCTTGCCGTCTTTCAATCCCCCGTTCCATATAGCTGATGCTTTTCTTTTCATTGTAAAACTCCTTGTTTAATAAACTTATACTAACGAGGATTGAATTGTTCCGCAAGGTATTTATCTCTTATCTCTTATCTCTTATCTCTTAGCTCTTAGCTCTTAGCTCTTATCGTTTATAGTTTCGGAGGGCTGATGCTTTTCTTTTCATCGTATTTCTCCTTGTTAATTAGGATTTAAACGAATGAATATCAGGAAGTTCCAATATGAAAATATTTTTGCTATTACTCAACATAAAAAGACTAGGGATTTTCAGTACTCTATTCACTGCTGATATTCAGTAAGTTATAGAGGTAGGTGACCAAAAACTGCCCGGTATTATTTTGGGTGTGGCAACGTGTTTATTTATAGGATGTTAATAGGATAATGATATACTATTTAAAATTAATTTAAGTTAGCAAGACGAATTATTGTATCAGCAATTTTTAATCCATATTGATTATCTAACCATGCCCATTGTCCATCAGGATTAAGATCTAGAAAAAATAAATGACCAGAAGCATCTTCAATAAAATCACTAGAAGCAAATAGAATTCCTAGATTTTGGCATAGGTTTTTCATTCCCAAAATAACTTCTTTAGGTACTCTTGTTGGCTTCCCTATTAGTTTATCATTAATTAATCTAGAATCCTGCTCCTGCAACAGAGCATTACCAATATAACGAACACCAAATATTTTTGAATCTATGTACACTATACGCCATATTGCTTTGGGGATTATTGCTTCTTGAATTAGTGTGGGATATCCTTTCATATTATAATTTTCAATTATACTTTTACTCACTGTTTTAGTAAATCCAGTTCTTACATTATCTTTATCAAAAATATAAGAAGTGTCGATTCCCTTTGTTATACATTTATATCTATCAACAAATTCTAATAGTTCATTTTTAGAAGTTGATAATAGAGTTTTAGGTATTTTTAAACCTGCCCTTATAGCAAATTGTAACTGAATTAATTTATTCCGTGCAATTGTAGAAGCAGCTATTGGATTTATGATCTTTATATTGGAAATAACTGAAAAGGATAATTCAACAGATTTCCATTCATTATCTATAAGTCTGTTTTGCCATTCCGGAAAATCTTTATTACTATCATATGCACGAATTGGGCGTCTATATACAATTAATTTAAGTTCATTTGTATAGAAATTATGTTTATCGATACTTAAACGAAGATTAAAATCGTTTATATTCCATGAAAGTTCACCAAACTTACGAAAATGATCTGTATTTAATCGAAAATAACTTACACCTAATCTTCTACATGAATCAACTAGAAGATCAGTATGAATATCTCCTGAATTAGAAATCAATAATACTTTTGACATAAAATAAAGTTTTTGTACTTATCTGTTAATCTTTTTGAGTATCATCAACTCTATTAGCTTTCCCACATGTCGTAGTAGTCGTGCTCATGCTAGATGATAACCAAATAGAACGTTGCTTTTTACAATCATATAAATAGTGTATATTTTCAACAGGTTCAGATTCTGCAATTGGAGCAATTATATGATTTTTCATAAAAAGTGGTAATCTGGTTGTTTCTGACATTATATCTCCTTTATTTAGTTAAAATGTTTTGGGGCCATCCCAGAGTGTTTCAACAATTTTAGCACCATTATGATTTAAACCTAATTTTCTTGCAACCTGATATGGAGTTAATCCTTTAAATTCTTCTTGTCCAATTATTGACCACATTTTATCAACTACTGTTTTTAATAATATTTCATTAATATCGTTTGACATAATTGCACCTCAATTATTTATTAATTATTGACATTGCTTTATCAATAATCTTTTCATATTGGGCTAACATTATTAACCTATCACCAGTACAAGTTTTATAATTAATTTCATTATCTGTACATCTTCAAAGTTAATTGGACAAATTTCATAATAAGTTAAGAGATATATTTCAGTTTACCAAGTTTATAATCTGAGTATGATTTTGACGGCTCAGATTTTGTTTTCTGCGTGATTTTATTGTTTCGATCTTAATCCGTTCACGCTGGCTTAAGACCTCATGATAACGACCATAAAAGACATCGGCAGGTGTGACGTTATTGATGGATTCATGATACCGTTCGT
>CAYNBL010000140.1:0-5387 GCA_964395205.1 uncultured bacterium
GAACTTGAAGATAAAATTGAGAATATGGGCGCTCAAATGGTCAAGGAAGTTGCTTCAAAAACATCGGATATTGCCGGTGACGGAACAACAACGGCCACAGTTCTTGCACAGGCTATCGTAGCTGAAGGCATCAAGAATGTCACCGCTGGTGCAAATCCTATGGAATTGAAACGCGGTATTGATGTTGCTGTAGCAGCTGTTCTTGATGAACTGACGGCCATGAGCAAAAAAGTTAACGATTCAAAAGAAAAGATCGCACAGGTTGGCACAATCTCTGCAAACAACCAGGTTGTTCGCATGAGTAAGATCGGTCCGGAAAAAGAAGAGATCATTGAAGTTCCTATCGGTGAGATCATTGCTGAAGCAATGGACAAAGTTGGAACCGATGGTGTGATCACAGTTGAAGAAGCTAAAAGTGCTTTAACTTCTCTTGACCTTGTTGAAGGTATGCAGTTTGACCGCGGTTATCTTTCACCTTACTTTGTGACAGATACTGAGTCTATGGAAACACTGCTTGAAGATCCTTTCATTTTGATCCACGATAAAAAGATTGCAACTATGAAAGATCTTCTACCCATTCTTGAAAAAACAACTCAAATGGGACGCGGACTTCTTATCATCGCTGAAGATGTTGAAGGTGAAGCATTGGCAACTCTTGTTGTTAACCGCTTACGAGGCACTTTGAAAGTTGCTGCAGTTAAAGCTCCCGGTTTTGGTGATCGTCGTAAAGCTATGCTTGAAGACATCGCGATCCTTACCGGTGGTGCCGTTATTTCTGAAGAACAAGGCTTCAAACTTGAAAATGCAACACTTGAACAATTAGGTCAGGCAAGCCGTGTGAACATCGACAAAGACAATACAACCATTGTAAATGGAGCCGGTGATCCTGCTTTGATCAAAAGTCGCGTAAATGAAATTCGCGTACAGATCGAAAACACAACATCAGATTATGATCGTGAAAAATTACAGGAACGTCTCGCTAAATTAGCCGGTGGTGTTGCCGTATTGAATATCGGTGCTGCAACTGAAATTGAAATGAAAGAAAAGAAAGCCCTCGTTGAGGATGCACTTCATGCAACCCGTGCGGCTACTGAAGAAGGTATCGTACCCGGTGGCGGTGTTGCACTCCTGCGTGCTGCTAAAGTTCTTGATAAAGTAGAAAAAAGTGTTGAAGGTGATGAAAAAGTGGGTGTTGACATTGTGAAGCGCGCACTTTTATATCCGATCCGTCAGATCGTAGCGAACGCCGGCCTTGAACCCGCAATCGTTATAAAAGAAGTCTCAGACCATAAAGGTGACTACGGTTTTGATGCCCGTAAAGAATGTTATGGCTCAATGTTTGAATTCGGTATTGTGGATCCGACCAAAGTATCCCGCGCCGCACTTCAAAATGCCGCATCGATCGCAAGTCTCTTGCTGACAACTGAAGCCGTGATCTGTGATCTTCCTGAAGATAAACCTGAAATGCCTCCGATGCCCGGTGGCATGGGTGGCGGTATGGGCGGAATGTATTAAACCCAACCGAAATATATTTAAAAAGCCCCATAATTTTATGGGGCTTTTTGTTTTGTATATGTAGAGACGCAAAATCTTGCGTCTTTACAGTATCGAAACATAAACCGCCATTACGTATTTAATTCCTTTAATCCCTGATAAGTTTATGTTATTTTATCAAGATGAATTTTAAAAATATTTTCAGGATTGTTGTTTTACTGATCTTTTCCATTGCTTTATGTTTTGGGGAATCTATTGATGAATATGATAAAAAAATCGATCGGGGTAATGGGCGATTAAAAGAACTTGAAAAACAATTGACCTCCTTGCGCAGCGAAGTTAAAAAATATCAACAGCAGGAACGAGGATTGATCAGTGAAATGGACAATACTAAACGTCAGATATCATTGACCAATGAAAAGATCCGTATACAGAAACGCGAATTGGAGCTGCGAAAAGCCAAAAAAAGACAATTGCAACGTGATTATCAAGGCGCACAGAAAAAAAGTGAAGAATTAATAGAGCGCTATAAGAACAGGGTGGTTCATGCTTATAAACTTAAACCCAATCGTCAACTGGACTTATTTATAGATGCCGTTTCCGTCCGTGAATTTTATTATCGGATCAAATATATTTCTGCCGTAAATGAGGCTGATCGTAAGCTTTATGATGAGATCCTTGATAATATTAACCTCATTGATACCCGAAATACCCAGATAGACAGAGAAACAAGAGCGATCACAAAAAATGTTATTGATTTGGAAAATGAAGAGGAAAATCTTCGTGAATTGAAAAATGACAGTGAATTAAAATACAGAAAAATACAAGCCGATAAATCACTCATTGCAGAACAAATCCAAGATAAAGAGAATTCAATTAAAGAAATTCAAAATCTTATAAATAAAACACAAAAAGATAAAAAAGCTTATGTGGTCCGTTTGGAAGAAGAACGGAAGAAACGAGAGATCGTTGAATTACCCTTTGGTCAGAAGAAGGGAAAACTACCCTGGCCGGCTACCGGAAAGATAGTCAGCAATTTCGGGAAACAAAAACACCCCGTTTTGGGTACAATAACTGAAAATTCAGGAATAGATATTGCAACAGCATCCGGTTCGGCTGTTAGGGCCGTCAGTGACGGGCTGATCGTGACCATTACCTGGCTTCGGGGATTCGGAAATACTATTATTGTCCTACACGATGATAATTATTATACAGTCTATTCTCATATTGATAATATTGATGTCATACAAGACGAATATGTAGATGCGGGTCAGAAATTGGCAACAGCCAGTTCTGATGAGTCGGTGAGCGGAACTCGGATGCATTTTGAATTATGGCATGAACAGGAAAAAATAAATCCAAGTTACTGGTTGAGAAAATAAGGGGAAAGCATGCAAAAGAAACGCCAGTTAAAAAAACTATACAGCTCATTATTCAACGAAGATTGTATTTCGTTTCAGGAAATGCCTCGGTCGGGTTCTTACCGCGAATATTATCGATTGAAAGGCGAATCAGGCAGAATCGTGATCGGTGTCTACAATGAAGACCGAAAAGAGAATCTAGCCTTTCTTTCATTTTGTCGTCATTTTCGCGCTCATGAGCTTTCTGTCCCCGAGATCTATGCGGAGGATCTTGACAATAATATATATTTGCAGGAAGATCTTGGTGACCAAACACTGTATGCTTATCTGACAGATGTATATAAAAGTGGAATTTTCCCACAGGTTTTAATAGATCTGTATAAAGAGATTCTCGAAGAATTGCCAAAATTTCAATTACTTGCAGGGAAAACCCTGGATTTTAATAAATGTTATCCCCGTCACCGCTTTGATCGCCAATCCATTATGTGGGATCTCAATTATTTTAAATATTATTTCCTTAAACTTGCCAAGATCCCCTTTGATGAACAAGAACTTGAAAATGATTTTAATCGATTTGCAGATTATTTACTCGAAACCGATTGTGAACATTTTCTCTATCGTGATTTTCAGTCACGCAACATTATGCTAAAAGACAACACCCCGTATTTTATTGATTTCCAAGGCGGTCGTTATGGTGCTTTACAATATGATGTTGCCTCAATTCTATTTGATGCAAAAGCTGACATTCCTCAGTATATACGCGATATGCTATATGAACATTATCTTGATGTTTTAGAAAAATACTACAAAGTCGACAGACAGCAATTTACCAAATATTATCATGCCTATGTGTTAGTAAGGATCATGCAGGCCATGGGGGCTTATGGTTTTAGGGGTTTCTATGAGAAAAAACAGCATTTTCTGAAAAGCGTACCATACGCGATAGAAAATATTCAGTATTTGCTGGAAAATATGGATCTACCTATTGAAGTCCCGGCTTTGATGAATGTCCTGCAGAAGATCACCGAACAAAAAAAACTGATGAAATACGGACGAACAGACTCTGACAAGCTCATTCTGGATGTCAGCAGTTTTTCTTATAAACGCGGTATTCCCGATGATACCTCAGGAAATGGCGGCGGTTTTGTTTTTGATTGCCGGGGCATCAATAATCCCGGCAGATACGAAGAATACAAGCAGTTAAACGGGAAAGATAAAACAGTCATTGAATTCCTTGAAGAAAAAACTGAGATCGGACCATTTTTTGACCATGCTTTGGCCATGGTTGAAACAACCGTTGATGATTATGTGAAGCGTAAATTTATACATTTGAGCGTCAATTTCGGTTGCACCGGCGGACAACATCGCTCAGTTTATTGTGCCGTAAAGTTGGCGGAATATTTTAAAGAACGGGATGATATCATCGTTCAGCTGAATCATTACTAGAAAAGATTAAAGATTAAAGTATAAAGATAAAAGTGACATTTATTGAATTTGTCAACATGACAAATAGACAAGAGGTATCAATATGAAAGGAATGATTCTCGCAGCAGGTCTTGGGACGCGCTTGCAGCCCATGACCAACATCATGCCGAAGGCACTGGTCGAAGTAAATGGCCGGACACTGCTGGAACTTGCCATTCAAAAACTATTAAAGGCCGATATCGATGAGATCGTCGTGAATGTGCACCATTTTGCAGATCAGATCGAACATTATTTGCAGGTTAATGATTTCGGTATAAAGATCCATATTTCTGATGAAAGGAAAGAAATTCTTGGAAGTGGCGGTGCCATAAAACATGCACAGTCCTTTCTTGATGGTGACGAGCCATTTCTTGTCTACAATGTTGATGTTATCTCAAATATTGATCTTCTGGCTATGCAATACCTGTATCAGAATAGCTCCGCACTTGCTGTATTGGCAGTAAGAAAGCGGAAGACTGAGCGATATCTTTGCTTTGATGATGCCCATCATTTAAAGGGTTGGAAGAATATTAAAAGCGGTGAACAAAAAGGTGATGCCGGACACGAATATGCATTTAGCGGTATTCAATTACTTCATCCCGAGCTTTTGAACCGAATGCCTGAAGGGAATTTCAGTATTATTGATTTCTACCTTGATGTCGCTAAAACCGGCACCATTCTTGCCTATGATCATAGCGATGGCGACTGGCTGGATGTCGGAACACCCGAAAGACTCAAGAAGGCAGTAAGCAGTAAGTAGCTTGAATTACGAACACCGAACAAGGAACAATCGATATTTGAAGTAAACTTCGATTGTTCGAATGCTCGAATGTTCGATGTTCTTAGATCAGGGAGGATCTCTCCGAGTATTGCATTCTCCCTCATATTCAAATGCTACGATTTTTCATACATTTAAAAATACTCTTGTATAAGTTGATTTTTTTTCAACTTAAGGGTCGTATATTAGAATTAAATTTATGAGATTAACGATGCCTAAAAAAATACTTTTGATTTCCTGAATTCAACAAGTAAGTGCAACTGAAAGTAATTTGGAAAAACAGGCAAGCT
>CAYNBL010000141.1:0-5375 GCA_964395205.1 uncultured bacterium
AAATGTATCTCTTAACTTACTATGAGATTTGTCCAATTAACTTTGAAGACGTACACTTAACTACAAGTGAATCATTTGCTGTTGATTCAACTTCCAATTTGATATCTTCAAAGTCATAGTCATATCTACTTATTGGGAATGCTGTTTTGTCTCCAATATAGATTGCTTCTGTTTTATATTTTCTTTCTTGAGAGCTAAGTGGAACAGCTTTTACATCTTCTTCAGCAATGAAACCTGCTCTCGGTTCAATACTTTTGTAAAAATCTCTCTGTCTTAGCACATTTCCACAAATCGCACAAGGTTTTCCTTCTTTACCTATGGGCATAATAGAATAATTTATATTTTTACATTCTGGACAAGTAGCAATATGCGCTGTATGAAAATCAGTCATTTCACTTTTATTTACAATTGGTTTTCTTATATAACGGCTTGTGTATAAGTCTCCGTCAGCAACCACTTCCGAAGACGGTGCATATTCGGCAATGGCAACTGATAAATCACGACTCAGATTTAGTGATTTAAATTTTTGAGTAGCAATATTTTGTGCCAATTCTACAGAATCAATCGGAAATCCATATTTTGGAAGAATATTTCTACGAACAAGAAAATCAATCAAATAGTTATTTTCATATCTTGTTAATTTACGGTTAAATGCGGATGCGGTTTTCTCATCTCTTGCCCGCATTGCTTTTTCATATTCTTTTTTCAAATACTCAACATTCTGTTCAAACTCATTTATTGTTTTTGTGAATATCCCATTTATTCCACAAAATTCTTCTAGCCAGTTGTAGCTAAAAATGTATTTTTCTTTAAGCTGTGTATCTGAGCATGATATTGATTTTCTTAGTAAATCAGTTAATTCTTTAGTTTCTGATTTAAGCCAATCAATAAAATTCACATATCCCTTTTCGTTGATAAATGCTTTTGCATTATTACTTGAATACAGGTTAGGATTATTTTTCAAGTACAAACTTATTGCAATCGCATAAATATGTCGTTTTAATATTTTCTCATTATCCAAATTGAAATTTGGTGGATAAATTACTCCGTTTATCATCTCCTTTGGGCTATCAAAAAAAGTAAAATCGTGAGAACTTAACCTCGCAAATGTTATAGCAAATGCAGCTGCATTAATACTTCTACCTGCGCGACCTACCCTTTGAGCATAATTTGATGCAAGTGGTGGAATATTACGTAAAAATACTGTCTCTATATCACCAACATCAACACCCAGTTCAAACGTGGTAGAACACGAAAGTGCATTAATTTGTTTTCTAATAAACTGTTGTTGATAATCTAATGCATCTTTTTTAGCGAGTTGAGCAGTATGCTCTTTTACAAATAATGGCGCAACCTTTTTACTTTTATAAAGCATAGCGTAATGATTATCTTTACAAAACTCTTTAGTATTTAGTCTTTCTAATTTTCCATTGCACCCATTTTTAATACAATTATTGCCAATATTAAATTGGGTTACTTTTCCACACTTATTGCATTTCCAGAAAGTAACATCCTTACCTAAATTGATTTTGAAATATTTTGCAGGTATATAATACCCTTTGCCGTCCTTAGTTTGAAGATTATATTTGTTATCACCATTAACCAAATAATCCCAATATTGTTCTAAAAATCCCACAGCTTCTTTATCATCTTTTAAATCAAGAATCTTCTTAGTGAGCCACAACTTGTTAGAACGGTAATAAGTAATTTCACCACTTTTTAATAAACGGGGAGTAGGTAAAAAAGGTGCAGAAGGTTTTACAGAGTTATCTTTGTTTTTAGTTATAAACTTTTGATATTCACTACGATATAAATATTTTCTATCACTATTACCTATATCTGTTTCCTTATCTGTAACAATAGCTCCTACTCGCACGATTTCAAAAGCAAGGTAGTTTAGAAAATTCTTCGCATCATTAGTGGAGAGTTTATACTTTCCGACTACAGCTTGAATAATATTATTGCTATTCCCGGAATATTCAAATGAGATTTTGCCCAACGAAACTAATGAGGTATCACGATTAAAACTATACAACTCGTTTAGAATAGCAATCCAGGCATTACGACGATTGTCTGTTATTGATGATTCTGAATTGTTGGAATTACTTTTACGAAATAACCTCAATCCTGAAAAATAATGATCAAGTAAGCTTACAAAATCACTTACACCAATACCGTTCCTATAATTATTTTCTTCTTGTGTTGCAATATTCCAAATTCCACGTCGCCGTAAAAATTCCATGTATGTATCATTTAAAAAACATGCGAATTTTGCAGCACCTTGACGACTATCTGAGAATATTAAGAATTGGCTTCCTGTTATGGATTTGTCCTTTTTATTTTCGGTTTGTTTAATAAATATATTGTTTATTGTTTTTTTTTCATTGTTATCCTTAAACTGAAATGTAAATTCAGGAATTTGTTCAAATAAAGATGTAGCAATTACTCCTGTTGCAGCTTCATATCCTAGATAAAATGGTCTTAATATTCCATTACAATTTAAACAATGTGCTTCTTTTCTTTTTGTAAGATTTACTTTTTTAAGCTTAACCTTTCGTGTGTTTCCACAAACACACCACTTATTGTGAGCCTCATCGGCTGTCACTATTGCTCCGCAGGATTTACATAGATAAAAATTTTCATCTTCTTGTTCTATATTTCTTGTAGAATTCTCAGTAACAACATCGTCATTTTCGTTTTCCTCATCTTCATAAATATTTTCATTGAAGTAGATTTGATAATAACTTCTTTCTTCCCTATCACTGCATCGAACGAGTTTATCGCTTTCAATTTTACCGACTATAGAAATTTCACCACAATCCTCACAGATAGCAATTTCAAACATTTTTGCTGAATTCTCATAAGAAATAGTAAAATATTCCTTTCTTATTAATGATAAACTATCTTCATAATCAAGAGCTAAATAACACCCATCTAATGCCTTTAAAAAATAATGATAGCGGATATCAATTAATGGCTTGCCATTTTTTCTTGCTTTTGCGCATAATGCGATAATTGATACAACTTCTTGATTGGATATTTTAAGATATTTAGCAAAATCATCAAGTTCGATTAAACTTCCCTTACTTCTCATTTTAGTGTACAAAGAAGAAGAAGAAATAATATCATACAGTATTTCTGCTTCTTTTTCTTTTTCGTCTTTTTCTTGTGAGTAAGGAAAATCTAGATTGTATTTTCTTAAAACATCATCAAAAATATTTCTCTCATTTATAGTTGCCTCAGCTAAATCGGTAAATAGTTGAATCGGATATTGTTTAACAATAGGTGACTTTTGTGAATTATCACGATATGCGGTTATTATATCGTCTGCATAAAAATTGCAACCTGTTAATTGCTCAGCAAATTCTACTATTCTCATATTACTTTCCAGACTACCATCCCCCAAAGTTGCAGATGTTAAAATGAATTGTGGTTCCTTATCTCCACTTATTCTACCCTTTAATCTTCCCATTAGAAACGCAGTTTCTATACCTGTAGCTCCTGCGTAAACATGTGCTTCATCTAAAACTACAAACTTAAAATTGGATTTACTGAAAATTGTATCATCACCCGGACGAAATAACATATGTTCTAACATCGCGTAGTTTGTAAATAATATATGAGGGGGGCGTTTTTTCATTTCATCTCGAGATACTTCCTCATTCGGTAATCTTTTTCTTAACTTGAGATATTCTTCATTTGCATACATTGTTTCGTACAGTTTAATAGCATCTTTCTCTCTATTCTCAGTTCCACCATTGTATACACCAAAGCGAATATCAGGATAGGACATTAGGATTTCACGTAAACCTTTTATTTGATCATTTGCTAAGGCATTCATTGGATATATGAATATTGCTCTTACTCCATCATTGAGTGTGCCTTGTTCCTTTTCACGAAGTAATTCATTAATTACAGGTATTAAAAAACAATCAGTTTTGCCACTACCAGTACCTGTTGATACTACAACATTTTTACCTGCAACAATTTTTTCAATCGCCTTGTCTTGATGCATATACAAAGGTCGAGAAACGGGAAGTTTTGACCGATATTTTTTATCTCTCTCTAAATCTCTGAAAAGTGGCGATAAGGTACCATTATTAATAAATTCTTCAATTGTTTTTCCTGATCGGAACGAATCTTTTATCTCTACGAATGGCCCGTTTGCAACAGTTTTATCTAACTCTACTAATAGTTTTTTTTGCAGATTCTGATTTCGGAAGTGAAAAGTAGTTCCGATATAGCCAATATATTCTTTCTTAATCTCATCTGCTGCTTTTGCTGGATTAAACATTATCTTCCCTGAATTTATATAATCTAATGTCACTATAGGGATACTCTTCTTTTTCAATATTACAAATCCCCCTACGCTGAAAATCACAGAATAGATCACCTAAAAAATCGGAACCACCCTGCCACCCGGCAACTAACCAAAGTGATTTGTTGTCCCTGAATTCAATTCTTATTGGGTTAATAGGATCATATTCATCTTCTTTATTTATCATAGTGTTTAAAACTTTAGTTTCTCCAAATTTATCAATCACACATAATCTACCTCTATAATAATCTCCATCTTCTTCTTGTACAAACTCCAAATGATCTACATAATATTCTGGTTTAAAACGAAGCCATTCTTTGTCTCTATTATAACAATGAAAACACTTTGCTTTTGTTAGTATGATTTTCTTTTTTTTAAATTTTAGTTTTTCATATTGACCAACGATTAAATCCCCTTCAAAAATAAGTTTATAATTATCAGTTTTTGAAAAAATGTTTTTGTCTTTAATTTTTACTTTTACTTTATAATTATCTTCGTCAATATTGCTAAACTCTATATTTGTATTCCCAATTTCTGTTCTTAAAGAATTGTCTCCTTTTAAAATAAGAAAAAAATCATTATCCTTCACTCCAATAAAAGTATTTTCTACGTCCCATAGTACTTTACCATTTCTATAAATTAAAGGATTATCTATAAATTGTTCTTTAGTGAGAACATTGAAAAGTTCTAAATTTTCATTATCAATTGAACAGTATACAAAAATATTATTCTTATCTTCATTAGTAAAAATTGCTCTTCCTATCTCAAACTTTCCGATGTGGTTTTTAATAACTTCAAATAAGTCTTCATTAGTTTTTCCAATCATTTTAATTTCGTCGTATTCTCTTGGATTATCAATCTCTAGTAAGTCTCCATTTGCCAAATAATCTTTATACCATAGTTTTCTACTTATAGGCTCATTATGCCATTCATTATTGTTTATTCGCCATCTGAAATAGGGAATTTTTATCTGAAGAACACCATCATTTATTGGACATCTTATCTCGTTATCTTGATTAGTCCATGATAATTCTTTGCTTTCATTGTTTGTGCTTAC
>CAYNBL010000142.1:0-5314 GCA_964395205.1 uncultured bacterium
TCGAACCTACAACCTAGTGGTTAACAGCCACCCGCTCTACCGTTGAGCCACTCCGGAATACAAAAAGCCAGCTAATTTAGTCAGAAAACATCCCTCAGGCAATAAAAAAATGAAAAGCTTATTCCTTATCTTAAAATCAATTGTGTGACCCACGTCACATCTTGAAAATTCCACTTGAAAATGGGTATTGCTTATTCTACTTTTTGTCAGCGCAACAAGTGTAATATGGAGAAATTATGGAATTTATCCGACCTGATATTGGGTTAAGAAAAACATCTGGAGATATTTCTCTCTTATATATTTTGCATCCTCCATAATCGGATCTTCTAAACTTTAAACAATAAACTTTAAACCTAAAGAGGGGTTGACACATGAAAAAGATCACGTTAATGGTTATTATAGTTTTGATGATAGTGCTTTTAACATCCTGTGGTGAGAATATTGCACCGCAAATGACTCGCTTGGATGAACTAAAACTGCAATATGAACCCATTGGTATTGGACATAATGAAGCTTTGGACGAGCTGCATGAGCTCTATGCCTCAGAGCAGATCAAACAAAACAAATATTTAAGTTATTCGGATTGTATTGAAATAGCCGATAAGCATTTTGAACCTATAAACAGCAAGTATAATAATATTGCCCGTGAGATCACTTCATTGCTGTATAATAAACGCATTTTTGCCAAATCATGCGTAAATGGAGAGATCGTGGACATTCTTTCCGATAGTCTTGAAATATTTGCTAAATATCCTCAGATCTTTGATTCAATTTCAGTAATTTTAGATGCACCGGTCTCAAATGAAATCAAGATCAACAATTTGGAAAATATGTATGTTTTTGCTGATGAGCAGATCGAGAACATTCAAGATAAAGATGCCGTAATGAATGGTATCTCAACGACGATGCATTCTCTTGAATATTGGGGCGAAAATATGAACGACTGGCAAGAAACCCTGACGGGGGTGATTGCAAAACCGTCAATCGGTATTATAGGAGCTGTTGGTATTATAGATGGTGCAGGTGCCGTCATTGGAACGCTTGAAGGTATTCGCGATACATACAAAGGGCAGGAAGGACGGCTGGAGATCATTGTGGGACGAGCCATAGGGGAAGCCGCAAAAACATCTGCATATGCCTTTTTAGCTATCATAATGCTGTAAGGAAAAACTATGAAAAAAATACTATCAGTTATTATTCTGATCGCAATGATCTTCATGCTGGAATTCAATTTATTTAAAAATCTATTACCGGATATTTATGTCTGGGTTGAATCCATACTGGCTTTTGGAGTCTTGATTGGATTACTAGCATGGAATGATATTCTGAAAAAAAGTTAAGGAATGTAAAAGTGCCGCTGAAACTCAGCGGCACTTAAATTATTCATTTTATGTAGTTCTATCCAAATACCGCATGACAGACGATCACAGATGCGATCATACCAGCCAGGTCGGCAGTTAATGCTGCAGGCAGGGCATGACGAGTCTGCTTTACATTGATCGAACCGAAATAGACGGCAAGAATATAAAAAGTGGTTTCCGTTGATCCCATCATGGTTGAAGACAAACGACCAATGAACGAATCAGCCCCGTGAGTCTTGATCAACTCCGACATGATACCAAGAGCACCACTTCCCGATAATGGTCGCATGATAGCCATGGGAATCACCTCACCGGGCATGCCTATCTTGCTTGTGATCGGAGAAATAATCCAAGTTAGGATATCCATAGCACCGGATGAGCGGAAAACCGAAATAGCTAAAAAGATTGCAACAAGGAAAGGGATAATACGCAAGGCGACTTGAAAGCCTTCTTTTGCCCCTTCGCTAAATTCTTCATAGACTTTAATTCCTTTAGCATAACCGTAAATTGGAATGACCACAATGATCATAGGTATAGCCAATACTGAGATCACTTGCATCACATCTGCAAATGAAAAAAGTATGAATGATGCAGTCAGAACTGCAAGAACAACAAAAAGAATGATCTTATTCTTAAGATTCTTCATTGTTCACCTCCTCATCGCCTTCTTCAATATAATTTTCCACCTGATATCGCGGAAGTTTTTGAAGCAATTTGGATACAACAATAGCTACAGTTGTTGAGACAGCCGTAGCGATAATAACCGGTGCAATGATCTCCGAAGGATTGGATGAACCGGCGGCGGTACGAATTCCAATTATGGTTGCGGGAATAATTGTCACACTTGAGGTACTCATCGCCATGTAGGTTACTTGAGCATTGGTGGCAATATTTTTATGTTTATTTAACTTCTGCATATCGCCAAAAGCCTTCAAACCTAAAGGAGTTGAAGCATTCCCAAGCCCCAACATAGTTGCAGATAAAGCCATGATAATGGAACCCATGGCCGGATCTTCAGGTGGTATTTCCGGGAAAAGTCGGATCATTATAGGTTTTAATCCACGGGCTAAAACATTGATCAAACCCGATTTCTCAGCGATTTTCATAATACCCAACCAAAGGGCCATCAAACCCACAAGACCCAAAGCCAATTCAACAGCGAATTTTGAATATTCAAATACTGAATTTGTTAACTGACTTAAAGGTTCAAAGCTTGGAGCCAGGTAAATGCCCAATGGTGTTATTATAACCCCCAGACACCTAACAGCAGCAACGACTACGCCAATAATAATCATGGCAAGCCAGATAATATTTATCATACTTGAGCTCTCCTTAAATACCGTTTATAATGAAAATATGATACCATTCCAAGGCAAAATGTAATGAAAAATGGGCTTTCACCCAAACGATTATTTGATTAATAAGGCGTAAAAATGCATAAATGATGAAATATAATAAGAGAGAAAGTTGTTGAGATATTAAATATCAATTTCTTTCTCTTCTTTTGGTACAAATCGTTTCTTTTTGAAGATAGCGGCAAAAAGACGTTCGCGGTAAATGTTAAAGACGATCAATGCCACTAAGACAATAAGTCTGCCCCACCAAGGAAGCGGTAGAACTGCAGAAACCAAAATGATCTCAATGCCAACCAGTGTGTGTCCAAGAAGATTTTTCCAATCTTTTAAGTATTTCCAAATATTCAAAAAGAAAATTTTCATCTATTTATCTCTTTATACCGAATTTTTTAACCCATCGTTCTTTTAGTTGAACTTCCGTGTTTCGTTTTGTTAAGCCCAATTTTTCATAAGCAGCAGAATGAAGTAATTGCCGCCATTCAAAGTAATTGGGATATTTGTAAGATCGATCGGGATGTACTGCATTGGTAAGCAGGATAACATATACATTATTTTCTACATCTATCCAAAGTGACGTACCGGTATAGCCTGTGTGACCGAAACTATGTGTTGAAATATAGATGCCGCCTGAGCTTTCGCCTTCCGGACTATCCCAACCAAGACAGCGAGAGTTATTTGGGTCAATGCGGGTAGTAAATAATTTAATTGTTTCGGGGTTAAATATTCTTACGCTTTCCAGTTCCCCTTCGTTCAGCATCATACGGCAGAACCTTGAAAGATCCGGTGCAGTTGAAAAAAGTCCCGCATGTCCGGCAACACCTCCAAGGCTGTGCGTGTTCTCATCGTGCACATAACCATGGATAAGGTCTTCTTCCTTGATCTCTGTCGGTACGATACGGTCCAGTAAAGAAGGGTCAGGCAAATAACCGGTATCTTTCATTTTGAGAGGGACGAAAACAGCTTTCTCAAGATATTCGTTCTGAGGCATTCCGGTAATGCTTTCCACGATCTTGCCCATAACCATTAATCCAATATCGGAGTAAACCGTATTGCTTCCGGGTTTAGTTTTTAATTCGGATTGGAAAACACTGTCCCATCGAGCTTCAACAGAACAATCCATTTTAAAAAATAATCTAAAAGGCTCAAAACCGGCTGTGTGTGTAAGAAGATGGCGGATAGTTATTGTTTTTTTCAATGCCGTCTGAACGTCATCAGGTCCCTGTAATTCGGGCAGATATTTTACTGCAAAGTCGTCAAGTGAAAGTTGTCCGTTCTCAACCAGTTTCATGACAGCTGAGGTTGTGCCCACAACCTTGGAAATGGAAGCAAGGTCAAATATATCATCTTTTTTTGTAGCTTGTTTTTGAGCATAAGTATGATATCCAACTGCCTGATGGTATATGATCGTATCCCCCTGGCCTATCAACATAACGCCTCCCGGCCAAGCTAAATCCGCTACTGCATCTTCAAAAATATTAGTTAATGAATCGTATTTCAGTGTCTTGTTGGCGCATCCCGTTATAGATAAAATTGTCATGATGATAGAGATGCCCATAATGTAATATCTCCGCATAATTTCTCCTGTTTATTCAAGGTGCTTGATATTGCAAAAAATATGTGTAAATTTCAATGTTATTTTGATCTTAATATTGGAAAAAAAAGAATGAAACCCACCAAAAGAATCATCTTATCTTGTTTTGTCTTATTCCTTCTTATATCCTGTTCCCAAAAATCTATGCTGACCTTTAAGGGGCGAACGATGGGCACTTGGTATACTGTAAAAGTATCGGGTGTTAGTTCGAAAGAAGATCAAGATCGTATTGAGACGGTCATTAATACAGCCTTGACAAAAGTAAACCAAGGTTTAAATACCTATGATCCTAAAAGTGAGATATCCTTATTCAATGCCTATGATAAAGAAGATGTATTCCCAATATCCGACGAGTTTATGCTGGTAAGTCAAACAGCAGAATATATATATGAGAAATCCAACGGAGCTTTTGACCCGACGGTAAAGGAATTGGTTCGTTTGTGGGGTTTTGGCGATAATGGTATAAATAAGAGACCTGATCCAAGGGAACTTGAAGTAGCGATGGAACATGTGGGTATGTATAAGCTCAGACTGATCCCAAATGGTTTATTGAAAAAAGATCCGGAGGTTCAGCTTGATTATTCAGGAATTGCAAAAGGTTATGGTGTGGACTTGGTGCTCAAAGAACTTGCCAAGATGGGTTATAACGATATTCTTGTTGAGATCGGGGGAGAAGTAAGAGCAAAAGGAAGCCGAAACGGGAAACCCTGGCGGATCGGTATCGCAGTTCCGGACGAGAACAATATTGGGAATCAGCAATCGGCGGAAACTATTATTCTGAATGATATGGCCTGTGCTACATCAGGAGATTATCAACAATTCTACGAAGAAGAAGGTGAGCGATATTCTCATTTGATAAATCCTAAAACAGGTTATTCCATTAAACATGATGTGACATCCGTTACTGTCATTGCAGATAATTGCATGTTGGCAGATGCATCGGCAACAGCTGCTATCGTTCTTGGGAAAATCAAAGGCTTGGAGTTTATTGAATCGCTTGAGGGGGT
>CAYNBL010000143.1:0-5296 GCA_964395205.1 uncultured bacterium
AATTTCTTGACATCGTCAAGAGCTTCTTCGATGCGGAGTAATTGGTTGTATTTTGAAATACGATCGGAACGGGAAGCCGAACCGGTCTTGATCTGACCAACACCCGTTGCGACTGCAAGGTCGGCAATAAAGGTATCGGATGTTTCACCTGAGCGGTGTGAAATAACAGCTCCGAAACCGTTCTGTTTTGCCAATTCGATGGTATCGAGTGTTTCCGTTACGGTCCCTATCTGATTTAATTTGATCAGAATGGCATTTGCCGACTTTTCATCGATTCCTCTCTGCAAGAGTTTTGGATTGGTAACGAACAGATCATCACCGACCAATTGGATCTTTTTACCCAGTCTTTCGGTCAGTTTTTTCCAGCCTGCCCAGTCATTTTCATCCAAACCGTCCTCAATGGAAACAATGGGGTATTTTTCGACCCAGGAAGCGTAAAGGTCGATCATCTCTTCGGAAGACATCATTTTATTTTCCGAAGCGAGGTTGTATTTTCCCGTTTTTTTATCATAGAATTCACTGGCTGCAGGATCCATAGCGATAAAGAGATCTTTACCAACTTCGTATTTTGTTCTGCCTGCAGCTTCAAGAATGACCTGAATGGCTTCTTCATTCGACCCCAAATTGGGAGCAAAACCGCCTTCATCACCCACAGAGGTGTTATATCCCTTTTCCTTTAGAACATTTTTTAGGTTATGAAAGACTTCCACGCCCATTTGAAGTGCTTCAGCAAAGCTCTTTGCACCACAGGGGAAGATCATGAATTCCTGTAGGTCAACATTGTTATCCGCGTGTGAACCACCATTCAGGATGTTCATCATGGGGACCGGAAGGACGCGTGCATTGGCACCACCAAGATATTGGTATAAAGGCATATCATAATAATCTGCGGCTGCACGAGCCAAAGCCATAGATACACCTAGAATTGCGTTTGCGCCAAGAACATCTTTATTTTCTGTTCCATCAAGATCGAGCATCATCATATCGATGTAAGCCTGATCCAATGCATCTTCACCGACAAGGCGGGGGGCAATGACATCATTAATATTTTGAACGGCTTTTAGGACACCTTTGCCCATGTAACGGTCGCCGCCGTCACGTAATTCTAGGGCTTCATGTTCACCGGTGGAAGCACCGGAAGGAACAGCTGCGCGTCCGAATGCGCCACTTTCAAGAGTTACTTCACATTCTACTGTCGGATTGCCGCGTGAATCAAGAATCTCACGTGCAAAGACATCAATAATGGTTGACATAATTTCTCCTTTGTGTTTTTCAAATCGGCTGAATTTACTGCATCAACCTACAGATTCAAAATGAATAATATTATCGTTTTGAACTGCTGTCATATTTCAAATATAGCTTGGAAATAAATCATATTGAGTAGAAAGAGATAAAAGATCGTATCAATATTTCTTCGCTATTTTAATTGTCAATTATCAATTGGTTATTCCTGTTCTCCCAGCCAACGTTCAGCATCAATAGCAGCCTGACAGCCAGATCCTGCTGCTGTTACAGCTTGTCGATATGTAGGATCCTGAACATCACCACAAGCAAAGACACCACTTAATCCGGTCTTGCTTGATTTGGGCTGTGTAACGATATATCCGGTATTGTCCAATTCCAGTATTCCTTTAAAAAGATCTGTATTCGGATGATGACCGATGGCAATAAATACACCTGCTGCAGAGATGTCCTCTGTATTATTGGTCTTAACATTACGAATACGTATGCCGGTTACACCGATAGGACCCGGTTCACCCAAGACTTCTTCTACGACCGAGTTCCATTTGATAATGATCTTAGGGTGGTTTTTGACTTTTTCGGCCATGATGACCGAACCGCGGAATTCGTCGCGACGGTGAATAAGAGTGACCGTTTTACCAAAATGTGTTAGATATAAGGCTTCTTCAAGTGCAGTATCACCACCACCAACAACAACAATATCCTTATCTTTATAGAAAAAACCGTCACAGGTTGCACAGGCGCTAACGCCATAACCCTTCAGTTTGTTTTCTGATTCCAAACCAAGATATTTAGCAGAAGCACCGGTTGAAATAATTAACGCATCAGCAGTAAACTCATTTTCTTCATCATCACAGACCTTAAAAGGACGACAGGTCAGGTCAACTTTTACAATAGAGCGAAACAGACTGCTGCCACCAAAGCGCAATGCCTGTTCACGCATTTTATCCATAAGTTCCGGACCCGTAATTCCCTCAGGGAAACCGGGAAAATTCTCAATTTCAGTCGTTGTCGTTAACTGACCGCCGGGTTGTGTGCCTTCAAAGATCAGGGGTTCTAGTTCGGCACGTGCTGCGTAAATGGCAGCTGTAAGTCCTGAAGGGCCTGAACCGATAATAATGACTTTACGATGCTCATTCATATATATATTCCTCTAATATTTTTTATGTCCTGCGTTAAGGGTCCGAATGCTATACACCTTATTGGTCTCACATTCGGTAATGAACAATGTTTTCATATCCTCTCCGCCAAATTCAAGATTTGAAGGTTTTTTACCGGGAGTTTTTAAACTATCCAGGAGTTTTCCTTCAGGAGAAACAACAAATATCTTTCCACCCCCAAAATAGGCAATATATAGATTCCCGTTCTCATCAACATCCATACCATCGGGATCCTGATTACCTCCGGGAAGTGTTATCAAAGTATCAAGAATACCGACACCATTTTCTATCTGAAGAATATTTTTATTTACCGATTCACCAATATAGAGGATTTTACCATCGGGTGAGAAACATAGGCCATTGGGGAATTGAAGGCCTTCGATAAGCCATGTTGTTTTTCCGGTGTTTGGGTCGGTACGAAACAGACGTCCGTCATGTATGAGGGGATCATAACTTTTAGGGTCAGTAAAATAGATCATTCCGGCATGGGAGATGGCAATATCATTGGGACGGCTAAAGCGTTTCCCATGATTATCCTTTGCAGTTAGTGTACTTAATTTTCCTTCGGTTGATAATCGAAGGATCGATCCCTTGCCATATTCGCAAATGTAGAGGTTCCCGTGTTTGTCAAAAACAGTTCCATTCGTGTTGACGAGACCATCTTTACCGTTCAACAGAGTATCTAAAGTACTATCAACGACAGATGCGATCCATCCACCGTAACAATTTGAAAATACGAGCTGATCCTGATATATGGAGGGTCCTTCGGGGAAATTTAAGTTTTCAGCAACAACTTCAAAATCTCCTTTAAAAAAATCTTTAGAAGAGCAAGATGCAAAGATCAATATGCCAAGCATCATGAGAAAAATAAGGAGAAGTCGTTTCATGATATTGTTCCTTTTTTCAACAACGTAAAAGATACAAAAAATTTAAGTAAAATCAAAATAGAACTCCAAGAGTCGATAAGTCGATAAGTTGATAGGTCGATGGGTCGATAGGTCGATGGGTCGATAGGTCGATAGGTCGATGGGTCGATAGGTCGATAGGTCGATAGGTTGATAGGTCGATGAGAGGTGTAGGGAACAGGCATGCCTGTTCCAAGGCAAAAGGCAAAAGTATAAAGGCAAAAATGAAGATTAAAGTATAAAGGAAAAAGTTGATGGTTGATAGTTGATGGTTGATAGTTGATAAGTCAGGTCGATAAGTCGATGTGTCGATAGGTTGATGACATGTTGTGGCTTTGGCTACCAGCTTGTTTTTCGGGATGACATGTTGGGTTTTGGGCTACCAGCTTGTCCGCAAACAGGAACAAGGCAAGAAAACTCATGACATAAACCATGGATAACTCCTTTTTGTGAGTAGAGAGAAGGGAGATGGGAGATGGGAGAAGGGAGATGGGAGAGGAGAGTATGCTCTTAAAATAGGTCGAGATATTTCTCCTTACTCTTTACTCCATACTAATTACTCATTATTAGGCTGAAGAGATCATCCTGTCTACATCTTTACTTCCGAAAAATCGTTGTACGAGTGAGATGTTTTTTTTACGCAGGGCTTTTCTTGGATCAGATTGTCTCAATAGACCATTTTTTATTGCCGGTCTGAAAAGTTGCGTAAAGAATTTTTGTATCCCGGGAATAGCAAGTTTGACATTTGTGAAATAAGATTCGAGTGTGTCATTCCTGAAATGAAGCAAATTCTCAAGATCATCACCGTCTTTGTAATAACCGCAGTGAAAATTTCTCTTGGCAAATGCATTGGCCGGAAAATTCAATTTTCCCAAGCCGAACAATTTAAAAGATCGTTTTAGAAACTCTTTGTAAGTGGTGCGGCAAGCCATACCACCACTTAAATTAAATGTTTTTCCAAGTAAATTCGACTTTTTATTTACAGCATGCAAAAATGCGCGCGCTGTATCTTCAGGAGTAGCGATCTCGATAGCGGTATCAAGCGGCATATGGAACATAAGAGGGGATATCTTGTGGTTTTTTAATCCCATAATTGCTGTCAACCTAAAGATTGTCCAGTCAAGACGAGAATTTCGCAATAAAGCTTCTGCTTCGATCTTTGTTTGAGCGTAATAGTCACCATCACTGCATTTTAGAGGGTCATTTACATTGATCTCAGGATTTTCAAGTCGGTCGCCATAGACCGAGATCGATGAAGCATAACAGAAAAAGGCACCCGGTGAATATGTTTCCAGTGCCCGGATAATGTTTTGAGTCCCTATGACATTTACTCGATGTGCCAATCCCGTCTTTTTGTCCGCCAAAGGAGGAATAATAGCCGCGAGATGGATAACGGCATCCTGATACATACAGGCGGTTTCAACATCATTAGGATCTGTTATATCGCCATAGATACAATTGATTTGTCCGTTGTATTTTGCAAATTTTCTTTGTGTCTTTCGTGATTCGATATCAAAGACCGTGACGTCATAATCATGCTCAAATTGCATAATTTGTTTCAGTAATGCCGAACCGACTGTTCCCGCTGCACCCGTAATTAGAATTCGTTTTTTGTTTTCCATATTTATGTCCTTATTGTAAATTTTATGCATAAAAAATATGCAAACAAATGACTGATATCGCCCAAACCGCTAACTTTGGACCGTAAAACGTAAGATGTAAACCGTAAGACGTAAAGACCTTCCGGCTGGCGTCCGAACGTAGAGAGGATCTGCCGGATGGTCGAGAAAAAATGGAAAAGAGACGTAAGACGTAAGACGTAAGACGTGAAGAACAAAAATGTGTGTCATCTTGAGCGAAGTTCATCAGCCAAGTGGCGGATGGACGCAGTCGAAAGATCTCAAATTACACTGAAAAATAAAATGCCTGTAATCCTACTTTGCTAAATTCCACTTTTAGAAATACTTTTTTTCAAAATATTTTATCGAT
>CAYNBL010000144.1:0-5284 GCA_964395205.1 uncultured bacterium
AACCGCTGGTAGCGATGACCTTTCCTTGAATATCGAATCATGAATAATGAACATTAGAACAATCGAAGTTTATAATCGTTGGTAGACTCAAAATTTGAAATAATTGACAATTAAATATTTTCTTCCTGATTACAGCTTACAGTTTACTGTTTACTGTTCTTACCCTTGGATTTTGTCCATATTTTACACGAATTAACCTTGGATAATAGCCATATTGTCCCACACTTACCTTGGATAATAGCCACGATCGGTTACAAATAACCTTGACTTTTGTCCATTTTTTGTCATTTTTTACCCTGATTAATAGCCATTTTTTAGCTGAAAGCTGATAGGTGACAGCCAATAGCTCTTCTAAGCACTTGATGATAAATGGTTTGGGAATTAGTAATATTTATTTTAATTTGTATTATAATAAAATCGCAATAATCGCTTAAAAAAAAATATTCAAACATTTATTTTATGATTAAAATAATATTGGAGGTTGTATGAGTCACGGTAACTTTGATAGCTTTTATGAAAAGTTTTATGACAATTCTGAAGATTTAGAGCGGAAAAGAGCCCGATTATTTCCAGCATTTGATAAGAAAAAAGTCTTAGATGAAGATGTTACATCAAATATCTTTTTAGGATGCCTTATTGGTATAAAAGAATTTTATGAAATCATTTTTAATGAAATAAATATAAAGTTAAAATCAAACTCTCAAATCCATGCCTATACACAAATTGATTTTAATGATCAATTTATTGATAAAAAAATCGGAATCCCAGACGGTATGATTATCATCACAGAAGGGAAATATGACCCAATTGTAACCTGGATAGCATTACTTGAGTTTAAAACTTCAAGGAAATTAGAGGTTGATCAGATAGATCAGTATGTCAAAATTGCTAAAGATTCTAGATATAATTTTGATGCAATCATAACTATTTCAAATGATTTAGTTTCCACCCCTCTTCACAACCCATTTAAATTAAAAGACAAAAAAATATCATTTTATCATTTTTCATGGATCAGAATACAGACACTGTTAAATCATGTTATTCAAAAAGGTGTCAATGATGAAGATCAAGATTATTTAGCAAAACAATTTTTCCTTTATCTTAAAGAACATAAAGATGTAATTAATTTTAATAAAATGAATGAAAAGTGGAGTGAGCAATGTAATAGGATTAGAGATGCCAAGACTCTATCAAAAACACACGATAAAAAAACACTAGAACTGATCGCCTCAGATTGGTTACAAGAAGAACAAGATTTAGGATTAAAACTACAATCTCTAACACAAAAATACATTACTGTAAAACTAACAAAAGAAGAACAGAATGAAATTAGTGAAAGGCTTCAATCAATTGAAAATAAAATATTCTCAGATAGAATGATGAATACATCCTACTATTTTGAGCCAAATAACTCCAACAAAAGTCCCTTTAAAATATCAAAAAAGAAACAGTTGGAAATTATAAATATAATTGATTTTCAAAAGAGAAATCAATCAATTTCATTAGAAATAGATAATACAAATATTGCTGGAAAGAGAATAATTACTCAGGTTGAATCATTTGTTAAATACTTCAAGGAATCTAAACCAGCAAAATTAGACGCTATAAAACTAAAATTATTTCTATCTGGGAAACAACGCCCGATACTAGAAAAAACATTGAGTGATTATATCTATGATTATGATCATGAAAATATTTTAAAGGGCTGTGATGATTTCAATTCAATGCAGTCTATTAGAAAATTTAAACTAGAATACAGACGTGATTTTGGAAGTAGTTTTTCAAATCGAAAAGCTTTTATTTCAATACTTGAAGAATCATTTACTGATTTCTTTGTACAAATAATAAAACCTTTTGCAATGTAGAAAGGATAATATATGAAACTCAAATCTCTCCTCCTCTCCCTCACCCCCCTTCTCCACTTCTTCGCTAAAGCTTCGAAGTGCAAGCTCCTCTTTACTCTTCTTTCTTTAGTTTTTCTCGCATCCTGTAACTTATTCGGCCCCAACACCACCACCTATAACGTTACCCTGGAACCGGAAGAGATCTATGAGGTCGATCTTGAACGAAGCGGAGATGAAGAATCAGCCGGTTTTGTATCTTTGCCGTTGCATGCATCAATTTCAGAAACCTTTCGAGATACGGTCAATTATTCTATTCATTACCGTTACCAGGCCGAGGATGGATATATCGGTACAGATTATGTAAAGTTCGCCTTGAGATATCATGAAAATCCATGGGACGCATCTATGAAAACTACCGGCTATGTGGAGATCAATTTCAATATAATTGACTCTTCTACGCCCTAAAGAACTGCGCCGGGCAGGCCTAAGACGTGAGATTGACAGTAAGAAGTAGGGTGTTCAGTGAGGGAAGAGGCGTAAATATGTTCTTTGAATTCAGTGAAAATATTTTCTTTCCCACTTCTGCCTTCTTGGCTTGTTCAACCCCGCTGGGGTTGTAGTTTTTGTATGGAATCAATTTCTATTTTTGTCCAACCGCTCTGCGGTTGAAAATCATATATTATTAGATCACACCACCTTTTCTTCGGTAAAACTTTGGAGAGCAGGCGTGAGTTGGAACAAGAAGTCCCATCGGGACGGTATCTTTGTAGGAAACCATGCTACATCTTTGGCTTTGCCATTACAAGCACGTTTAGGATGACGTTTTGGTTTCATTTATCGTTTATAGTTCATAGTTTATCGTTAAATAAAAAAGGAATAAGATGGTTTTATCAAAAGACAATAAAATTAAAAAAGACATAGAAAGCAAAGCCAACTGGAAAAAAACCCGTGAAATGGGTAGGACAAAATTTATATTATTTTATGGTGTATTATTTTGGGGACTCATCGTCGCTATCATATTTTTCTTTCTTAACACAAAAGCATACCCTGCTATTCCATGGTATATTCTTCTCCTTGTTTCTATAGTTATTTTCGGCATAGCCGGTTATTTTGTCGGGCACTTTTCTTGGAAATCGGCTGAGAAGAAATATGGGTTTAAAAAAGATAAGGGTTGAGGCTAAGGCTAAGAATTTAATATTTTATAATTACAGTTTGTTGATCTTGTTCAACCCCGTCAGGGTTGATGCTAATAATTAAACACAGTATATATTATTGTTTGACCCCGTCGGGGTCTTTTACTTGAAATTTTCGTTTATCATTCATAGTTTATCATTCATAGTTTATCGTTTATAGTTCATCGTTTTATTCTTTAAGGACTGTTTATGAAAACACCCTCCGTCGCCCTCAGTCCCATCGGGACGGTATCTTTGTAATAAACCATGCTCACTTAAAAAAAGCTCCATAGGAGCGGCACCTCCAGGCTTGAATCTTTGGTTTTTCACCCTTTGTTTCTAAACCTTTACTGAACATTTACTCATATTTAATTGTTCATTTCTTGGAAGCTAAATTCATTATTTTTACCTTTCGGTGATGTCTCTCAACAAAGGCATCCTATGAGGAGAGAGAAAGATAATGGATCGAAAGCAATGGAAGCGCTGGGGAAAACTCAGGAAAAACGGAAAAATATACTTTATTTTTGTGAACGGTGGATTGATCGGCGGATTAGTGCTAGCTCTTGCGTTCACCCTGATCAATCAATTGATAAAACCGAATAACGACTGGGGACTTGGCTTGCTGATCTATTTTATCATCTTATCTTTTATTGGAATACTGGCAGCAATTTTTATTTGGAATAGCAATGAAACAAAATTCCTGTCGGAAAATCCCCCCGAGCAACGACGGGTATCTCATACACATCATCACACAAAACAGTACCGTCGCTGACCGACACGACAATATGCACAGATCAGCTTTTTCTTAACTCTCACCCCCTCAACGTTTTTACATTGATAATCCTTCCTTCCCTGAGTAAATTCATTTAATAATTAAAGGGACAGGATTTACACAGTGGGCTATAAAAAGCTTCAGTTAAAACTACCGACGGCCAATACGGATGAACATATTCGGCAGATGATTTGCGAACGCCTCTATCTGAAAGATTTTAGCTATGTGATCGAGAAAAAAAGTCTGGATGCGCGTAAAAAAAACGATATCCATTGGCTCATGAACTTTGTCGTATCGTCTCCTTCACTTCAGGGTGAAAGCTATACGCCCTCGCCTTCTTTGGATATCCCTTATAAAAAACGTAAAGAAACCGTGGCCGTCATTGGTAGCGGTCCCGCCGGGTTTTTTAGCGCTCATGTCCTTCAGAAAGCCGGTTTCTCTGTCACGATTATCGAACGCGGTTCAGAGGTCACAGCCCGCAGCAAAGCCATCAAAGATCTTGAAGAAAACGGCAGTTTCTCAGCCACTAATAATTACGCTTTTGGTGAGGGTGGTGCCGGAACCTTTTCAGATGGTAAGCTAACCTCCCGCTCCAAGCATATCTCGCGTGAACGACAGTTCATTTTAAACGAATATGTCAAAGCCGGCGCTCCGGAAGAGATCCTTTACATGGCTCATCCGCATCTTGGGACCGATAATCTAAAACTGATCGTGGCAAATCTTCGCAAAACATTTCTTGAGAATGGCGGAACCATCAAATTTGATACGCACATGTCGGATATACATATCAAGAATGGACATGTCACAGGCTTGGTCTGCAATAACGATGAACTCACCCCGGATCATGTTCTCATCGCAGCCGGGCATTCGGCTTACGATACGTACCGCATGCTCATGCGCCGCGGCGTGCCCTTCCATACAAAACAATTTGCCATTGGGCATCGTATAGAACATCCCCGTACACTCATCAATAAAGCTCAATGGAATCGCGAAGAACTTCCCGGCGTGAAAGCCGCAGAATATCGGCTAACAACCAAAACGGCGAGTGGTTTACCGGTTTACACCTTTTGCATGTGTCCGGGTGGACACGTGGTTCAATCCGCGGCATTTCCCGAAAAAAGCATCGTCAATGGCATGAGCTATTACCAACGTAACGGTCAATATTCAAATGCGGCCTGTGTTGTCGGTGTGCATCCCGATGCTTTACTGGGACATACCTGTACACCAACTGAAATTCTTGACTGGATGGACGCATTGGAAGAAAAATTCTATAACTATTCCCAAGATTATAGCATCCCCGCCACACGAGCTTCAGATTACACAAAAAAACGGAAAAGTGGCAAATGGCTTGAGAGCAGTTATTCTTTGGGTTTATTTTCTGGCGCTTTGTACAATATGATACCCGAGATCGTCAGCAAAGCACTCATTCAGGGATTAAAAGATTTTAACGGAAAGTTGGAAGGTTTTGATCAAGGCATCCTCATGGGACTGGAAAG
>CAYNBL010000145.1:0-5076 GCA_964395205.1 uncultured bacterium
TCGGGTTCCAAGAACCGGAAACCCGTAAATTATGCTGAAGTTTCACTGACCATTCATAACCGGACCGGCAAACTGGGTGTCGCTTATACCGATGTACAAGTCGGTCGCCGCCTATATCGTGATGGCAGCAGTGAATACCTGCTTAACGAAGTCCCGGTTCGTCTTAAAGACATCCAAAATCTCTTTGTCGATACGGGTATGAGCAATAATGCTTATTCCGTGATCGAATTAAAGATGGTTGAAGAGATCCTGAATGAAGATAAAGCTCAACGCAAACTTCTTTTTGAAGAAGCCGCGGGTATCAATAAATATAAATCCCAACGTAAATCGGCAAAACGCAAACTCGATGCAACTCAGGAAGATCTTGCCCGTCTCGAAGATATTGTTTATGAAGTTGAAAGTAATGTTCGAAGTCTTAAACGTCAATTGGGACGCTATGAGAAATACGAAGATTATGCCGAAGAACTGAAAAAACTTGAGATCACGCTGGCACAAACAAAATGGTACGATTTTGAAGATACGATCGCACCGCTTGAAAAACAGCTTTCAAGTAATCAATTGCAAAACGAAGAAACAGGCAAGCAATTGGGTATTGAAGAAGCTATGTTGAGCAGCTATAAAAATGAATTGACGGGTATTGAAAAAGAAATGCAAAGCATCAATGATGTTCTGCAGGAGATGAATGAGAAGATCAATGCCGAATCGTCCAAACGCTTAGTCTGGCAAGAAAAGATTGCGAATGCCCAACGAAACAAAGAACGCTTGCAGACCGAAAAAGAAAATGCAAAAATCCGTTTAAAGACGAATATAGATTTGCAGGAAACATTATCTTCACAATTAGGTGAAGATGATCCCGAACTGATCAAGATGCGCGAAGAACTGGAAACGGCACGCGCCAATTTTGATGAAGTTCAAAAAATATTTCAGAACGCGACCAATAAACTTGACGATATGCGCCAGGACGTCCGTGAGCAGCAAAATCGTTTAGCTGATATTCAGCAGCAAATATTACGTTTGCGTGATCAGCGCAAACAATATGCACGTCTTCAAGATGAAGAGATGCAGCGTCGGGAAAAATTGATCTTGCGTTCCGGAACTCAGGAAAAA
Organism: uncultured bacterium; assembly: GCA_964395205.1. Taxonomy (GTDB): domain Bacteria; phylum Fidelibacterota; class Fidelibacteria; order Fidelibacterales; family Fidelibacteraceae; genus M50B103. The sequence continues at coordinate 1,108 of CAYNBL010000145.1, forward strand.
CAGGTTGTCTCTCTTAAGAAAGAATTGACCGCAAAAGAAAAAGAACTCGAAAAGGTAACAACGCTGGTTGAAGGTTCCGAAGGTGAACGATGCGAGCTCGAAAACAATATTCAGGATTTGAATCGCGATATTGTTCATCGGCAAACGGCATATGAACGCAATCGCAGTGATGCGGCTTTTTATGAAGAGCTTGTGGAATCACTTGAAGGCTATAATCCCGGTGTTAAATATGTCATGAAGACATTAAAACATCCCGGGATCAGAGGAACCGTGGCCGAATTGATCTCTGTGGACAATGAATATACTACCGCGATCGAGATCGCCTTGGGAAATGTGGCTAAATATCTGGTTGCCGAAACAAAATCAGATGCCATGGATGTGATCGAAGAATTGAAACGTACACAACGCGGCCGGGTCAGTATAGCCCCATTGGACGTAATGGAAAAGCGGGTCAAGCCGCCGATCAAGAATCCGTTCAAGGACAACAATGTTCTTGCCCATGCCGTTGATATTGTTCATGCCGATAAAAAAAATCACTTATTGATAGATTATTTTCTTGGGAATGTTCTCATTGTAAAATCCTTGCGTGACCTGTCTCAAGATGCTCTTAAGGACAGCCGTTTTCGTTATGTAACCCCTGATGGTGATTACATGGATCAGAGAGCCATGATCCGGGGTGGAAAAGGCAGCAGCACAAATCAGCAGATCATCGGTCGGCAGGAAAAACTCGATGAACTGAATAAATTGGCTGAAAAGTTAAAAAATGACCTTGAAACATCTAAGAATGAGCGAGACGAGCTGGAAAAGAAACGTCAATCATTGCTCAAAGAGATCGGTGAAAGATCGCGTAATTCAAAGTCACTCATGAATGAACGCATGGAACTCGAAAAGAAAATGTCAGCCATGTCCTATGCTGTGGAACACCAGCACGACAGCATGGAAGAGATCGATAAAAAAGTCGAGGACTATTCAAACCGTATATTAGAGTTAGATCGACAAATTACAGCTTCAGAGGATTCTTTACAGGCTATAAAATCTGACGAAAATAAAGCACAGGCCGATCTTGAACGTTTCCGTGCCGAATATGCAGGGATTTTATATAAACGCGATACACTGAACGCCGAACTTCAGGACATGCGCGTGGCATTGATCGCTCGTGAAAAAGAAAAAGACAATATCCGCTTCCAATATAAAAATGCCACAGCCACGATCGAAGAGATGACAAAACGTCTCGAAGAGATCGAAGAACAGCATATTGACCTCAATGCCTTGATCAGCGATGGTGAAAAGACCATGGTATCCTTACGGGATCTATTGGAAGGACTAAAGTCTGAACGCGAAAAAGAACGGGAAAAGCGCGACACGGTCTATAAACAACTTAGTGCTAAGCGTGATCAGATCCAGAAGGTTGAACAGGCTATTACGGATCGGCATCGTCATCGTGAAGATGCTTTTGAAACTCTGCGAGACCTTGAAGTTCGGGTCAACGATCTTTATTTGCGTCAGAATCAGCTCAAAGAACGTATATTCGATCGCTATCATATTGATATTTTGAAACGTCCCTATGAACCCATGGATATGGATCAGCCTGAGATGGAAGATAAGATCCAGAAACTGACTCACCGTATCGAACTCATTGGTCCCATCAATATGGCAGTTCGTGAAGAATACAATGAACAATCCACACGAATGAATTTCCTCAAGGAACAACGCGAGGATCTTCTTGGCGCCAAAACCAGTATCACGGAAACAATCGAAAAGCTCGATAATGAAGCACGTAAACAGTTCACGGAAATTTTTACTCAGATCCGCGAAAATTATAAAAAAACATATAAGCTCTTTTTTGAACAGGGTGAATGTGATGTCCGCCTTGAAGGATCAAGCGATCCCCTTGAGGCAGATGTTGAGATCTTTTCCCGACCAAAAGGTCGCCAGATGAAATCACTGCGTGCTCTGTCCGGAGGAGAGAAAGCCCTGACTGCCATTGCATTGCTTTTTGCCATTTACTTGGTCAAGCCTTCACCTTATTGTATCCTTGATGAGGTGGATGCTCCGCTTGATGATACAAATGTGAAACGATTTACCCATGCGCTTGAACATTTCACTGAAAGAACCCAGTTCATTATTGTCACACACAATAAATTGACCATGCACGCCTGCGATTATCTCTATGGTATTACGATGCAGGAAGAAGGGGTTTCAAGTGTTGTCTCTGTGAAATTCAAAGACAACGAACTCGAAAAATTAAAATAAGAAGATTAACCATGAAGAAATGCACACTAATTTTATTAGTGGTATTATTCAGCCTTTTATCCGCAAACGATTTTCGTTTTTATGCTGATTATGCAACGTATTTTGACAATGAAAAATCATTTGTCGAACTGTATTACATGTTGCCTCGCTTTGCCGAGGAGACCTATACATATTTGAACAAAGGTGCAACAAGCGAACGCGGTAGAGTATTATTGAAATATGGTTATCCAAGCGAGATCCAACGCTCGGATATTGGAAGATATACAAAAGATCACGAGATCTGGTTATATGAAGGTATGCGTGGAGATATTCAATTCGTTTTTTATGATACCCGGGGACGAGGGTTATACGAATTGACCCACAGCAATATGGAGGGGGAAATTTACAATGCCAACTGGAAGGATATTCTCACGGCCGGCGCAAAAAGTTACTAATTTTCTAAATTCTTTAATAGACTGGATATATCCGCCGCAATGTAGTTGTTGCGGAAAAGAGCCTGATCTATGTCCGTTTTTGTGCCATGACTGCTATCAAAAGCTCCTGCTTTTTGATAATACGCCCGATTCTATTGTTTATCACAAAGATCATCCTGCCGATCGGGTAAAAGCCATGTTCTATTTTGATGAAATATTACAGCAACTTATTCATGATATTAAATATCGCGATGCTTCCTATGTGGCAAACTTTCTCGGTCGTAAGATCGGTGAATATTATCAGCGGTCAGACTTTGCTCATTGCGATGCTTTGTTGCCGGTACCATTGTACTCTGTTCGTAAACGGGAAAGAACTTACAATCAGTCCGCGTGCCTAGCAAAAGGAATATCAAAGGAGTGGGGAATCCCCGTAAATGAACGATTGGTCAAACGCTCCCGAAATACAAACACCCAAACCAAATTAAATAAAGAAGAGCGTCGCGAGAATATCCAAGGCGCATTTCGGGTCAAAAAGAATACAATATTACCTCAACATATTTGCATTATCGATGATGTTTTTACGACAGGCGCAACGACCATGGAATTGGCACGGACGCTTAAAATAGCGGGTGTAAAGGAAATTTCAATTTTGTGTCTGGCCACACCCATTCATGGAACGAAAGAAAATAAGATATAAAATGTAAAGACGCGATTTCTCGCGTCTCGCATATCATGATATTTTGGGTTGAATCTAACTGAAGATCTTCTTGCTCGGAATGATCGCCCAACAGATCAGATAGATGAGTATAGCCGGAAAAACAGCTGAAAAGATCGTAATAAATACAAAGAGAACTCGGACAAGCGTTACATCAATGTTAAAGTAATCTGCAATACCTGCCATGACGCCACCGACCATGGAGTTGTCAATTGAACGATAGAGTTTTTTATTTGTCATTTTATCCTCATTAATAATAAAAAAGATACAATAAATCATAGTTGATGTCAAGATGTGAAAAATATTTGATTTATCAGATCTTTTCATCGTTAAATAATGAGTAGCTAAATTAAACCTTAAGGAGAATTTGTATGTGAAAATCCCATGGCTATTTATATTACTCTAAAAAGGAATGAATAAATCAACTTTTTAGGTAATTATCTAATATTTGAACACGATATTTCTTAAAATTATAGCTAAACAAAAAACCCCGAATTGCTTCGGGGTTTTTCTTTTTGCTCCGGAGATAGGATTCGAACCTACAACCTAGTGGTTAACAGCCACCCGCTCTACCGTTGAGCCACTCCG
>CAYNBL010000146.1:0-5037 GCA_964395205.1 uncultured bacterium
TTAACCCTCACTCATCGGATTTTCTTAACGCGTCGTCGCGAGGCGGGTTTAAATATTTTGTTCAAAGCATATCGCTATTGAGCGCTTTCCCTTCAATAGCACCATGCCGAATGGTTGTTTCCAAAATGGAAATTACCTCTTTTTCTTTCAATTCTTCACGCTCACAAAAACCAATATGCATCATTTGCATAATCCAATTAAATACGAACAACCGAGTATTCCTCGGCTGTTCGTATTTCTTTCGTAACTTGTAACTCACGCGTTACGATCCCAGCGCCCCCATGCTTCGCAAATGCTACGCAGGGCAGGCAGTGCTCATCACTCTTCTTAGTGTCTTTGAGGTACTCAGCGCCTAGTGCTCAGCGCTTTCTTAGTCTTCGCGCCTTCGTGAGAGGTCTTCCTTCTTTATTTCAACCTTGTGATCATTTCTTGAATACGATCAATCACCGGCATGACGGTACGGTCGTAATTGGAGAGGACGATCACGGTATAACCCAGCTTGGGATAGATATCCATTTGTGCATCTACGCCCGGTGCGCCACCGTTATGACCGATGATGCGTTGACCATTAACATAAAATTCTCCAAAGCCGTAAGCAAATTTCAGATCGGGCAGGGGCTTCATTCCCGGAGGCGTCGGGGGTTTGGGAACGCTGACTTTTCCGCGCGATGCGTTCTTAAAGCTCTTTTTCGAGATCAATTTACCCTTTTGCAAGGCCAATGAAAATGTCAGCAGATCGGTTGCGCTGGAAAAAACACCGCCGGCGGACGTGCCTTTGATCCCGATCATACGTTTATTGTTCACCCGTCCGGGCGGAGGCGGCATTTTGGCATTCGGCGGAGCCTTGAGCAAAGCGTATCCGATGGCGGCGTTAGGATTGACCTGGTCGCCCTCGTCAAAATCGCTAAAGTCCATGTCGACCGCTTTGAAAATATGTGTGTCAATATAATCGTAATAGGACTCGCCCGAGACTTTTTCGATCACCGCGCCCAGTAAGATGTAGGCGTAATTGCTGTACTTGACATCCGTGCCGGGTTCAAAAAGCAGGGGTTCATTGATGCTAAGGTTCACATAACTTTGCAGTGTTTTGGCAGTATCCTTAATTGCAAAAAATGCCGGTCCGAAGATATCTCCCAGTCCGGAGCTATGGGTCAGCAATTGTTCAATGGTGATGGTGCCGAAGATGTCCTCGGACAGAGTGGGAAGGATGCTGACAAGTCGGTCTTTGTAGGAGAGTTTTTTATTTTCCACCAGTTGCGCAATGGCGACTCCGGTGAACATTTTACCCATTGAGGCGATGTCAAAGGATGTCTCAATGCAGTTGTCCACATCGTTTTCCTGATCGGCTTTTCCGCAGGCTTTTTGAAAGACGATCTCATTATTTTTCGCGATCAGCACCACACCGGAGAAACGATCCGCCTGTGCCAGATCATCAATAAAGGTCCCCAGTTCGGACAAAGATGCCGTATCAATAGAAAGTTGTTTGGCCGATAAAACCGAGGCAAAAATAAGCAGGCAAGCCAAGATAAAAGGAATGTGTTTTTGTTTCATTCTCCTTTCCTCCCCTCATATGTATTTATTATTCGAGAAAAATTCATACTAAAGACTCTAACAGGAGAATGGGGAATAATGTTTCCGATTTCTTCGTAACGCGTAACTCGTAACTCGCGCGTCACGCGTCACACGTCACAAACCTTCGCTCTTTCGAGCTTCGGCCTGCAGGCGCGTCACGATCTCAGCGCCCCCATGCTTCGCAAATGCTTCCAGTCTTCGCTGAAGCTACGACATGGCACGGCGCAGGGCAGGCAGTGCTCATCACTCTTCTTAGTGTCTTCTAGCCTTCGCGCCAAGCACTAAGTAAAAATCAAATTGATCTCAGAACAAGGAACATCGATATGTGATTTATGATGTAAATATTCACTTCGAAATTCGAAAATCGCCTGCCCTTCGTAGTTTCACACGAAATAGGGTTAATCCTTGTTCGATATTCTATTCAAGCCTTAAATTCTCTTCTTAGTGCCTTTGTGTACTTAGCGCCTTTGTGTGAGGTATTTCTTACAGTTGAAATCCCGTATAATAAACCCCAATCACATCACCCATCTTATCAAAGATCGGTTCATACCCGGTTTCATACATTTTACCCAGGATATCGACCATGCCGTAGAAAGGTTTGCCTCTGAGGATCTTTTTGATCACCGGACCGTCGGGATCCAGGATAGTACCCACGGCGCGATGGGTTTCGAACATCACATCGGTGCTGACGCGGACGAATTTGTCGCCCTGTTTTTCAAAGAAAGTGGCGGTACAGCCGTACTTAGCCTGAATGGCATCCACGATCTCAAAATTTTCATTGATCTTCATTTTACCAAAATATAGGATATCACCCACAGCTGAGGGTTCACCCAGTTTCGCGGCCATAGCGCGCATTTCCACTAAAGAGTCTTTGATCGCTGTTTCATGGACCATTTTTGTGCATCCGGCTAGTCCAAAAACAAGCAGTACAGCCATAAGCAAAGAAAAAAACCTTAACATGTTCCGTTTCATTTTCATTCCTCCAGGTTGATTATTTAATTCTGAGTTTAATGTAAGAGATTTATGTAAAGCAAGGAAACAAATTTGTGAATTAAAAGTATCTGTGATCTATATCATAAATTTAAGTTTAAGCGTAGTATTGATGATATTAGTATTGAATTAAAATTTGCTATTGAGTATATTATGATTGAATTATTAACCAAAATAAACGAGGAATATTTCAAGATGCCAAATTTAATGACAATAAAAGAAGCAAGTGTTTGGGCATCAAAATATCTTAATAAAAATGTTACAGCTTCAAATATTTCATATTTAATACAATATGGCAGAATCCCGAAGATAGGTGATAACGGGAGCACCTGTGTTAGTGTTAATGATCTTAAAGAATATTATAACGACAATAATGATACAAGGGAAAATCTTTGGAAAAAGAAATTTGGAAATGATTTAAATTGGGACTTATCATTTTCTCAATATAAAGAATCTGAAACTACAAAACATGTTCATAGACTCCACTCTTATAAAGGTAAATTTATTCCCCAATTAGTTGAATATTTCTTAGATAACCATACGGATAATTTTAAAAAGCAGGTCTTTTTCAATAAAAATGATATAATTCTTGATCCATTTTGTGGAAGTGGTACAACCCTCGTTCAGGCAAATGAATTAGGCATTAATTCTGTGGGAATTGATATTTCTGCTTTTAATGCATTTATTAGTAATATGAAGATAGGGAAGCATAATATTGCAAGTATTGAAAACTCAATTGAATTAATTACAAATAAACTTGAAGATTTTCAAAAAAAGAAAAATAATGTTCAATTTGAAATAGAATTATTAGAAAAATTAAAACCTTTCAATGCAAAATATTTTCCCTCTCCAGCGTTTAAATATAAAGTAAGGTATAATGAAATAAATGAACTAGAATATGGAAAATTAAAATCTAAAGAATTTTTGAAAACCTATAATAAATTAATAAAAAAATATAAAATTTCTTTAAAACAAGATGCACAGTCTTCATTTTTGGATAAATGGTTTTTAAAAGTTATTCGAGATGAAATCGAATTTGTCTTTAAGGAAATTAAAAACATCAAGGATGAAGACACTCGACATTTGCTTGCACTAGTATTAAGTCGAACTGTGCGTTCTTGCAGGGCTACTACGCACGCTGATTTAGCAACCTTAAAAGAACCTATAATAAAAACATACTATTGTAAAAAGCACGGAAAAATTTGTAAGCCAATTTTTTCAATTATGAATTGGTGGAAAAGATATACACAAGATACAATTAATAGAATTTTAGAATTCAATGAACTTAGAACAGATACGTCTCAAAGATGTTTAATTGGAGACAGCAGAACAATTAATATTGTAAAAGAATTGAAAGAAAGAGACAAAGATTTTGCCAAATTAATTAAAGATAAAAGAATTAATGGAATATTTTCAAGTCCACCCTATGTTGGATTAATAGATTATCACGAACAGCATGCTTATGCTTATGATTTAATGGGATTTGAAAGAAGAGATAAATTAGAAATTGGGCCTTTATATAATGGACAAGGTGTTGAAGCAAGAAAATCTTATGTTAAGGGAATATCTGAGGTATTATTAAACTGTAAAAAATATTTAACAAACGATTATGATGTTTTTCTAGTAGCTAATGACAAATATGGACTATATCCCGAAATAGCAAAATTGGCAAACATGAAAATTATTAACGAATACAAACGACCAGTATTAAATCGTGTCGAAAAAGACCGATCTGCATACGCAGAAATTATTTTTCATTTAAAGGAGCAGTAATATGGATAGAATTACAGAAAGCTATTTAAAAGAATTTATTGATGATTTTGGTTATTGTGATGAAAGTAAATTTAAAACAGAGAATTTCGAGAAATTTTGTGCATATATCGTTTTATCGGGTGAAATCCCAAATCAAAGTCTGACCAGTGAAGATCTCGATTTTGTAAGCACGGGTAAAAATAAAGGAATTGATTCCATTTGTTTCCTAGTAAATGGCAGACTAATAACTTCGACTAATGAGATTGATGATTTATGTGAAACAAACGGATATATTGAATTAGTTATAGTATTTATTCAATCAAAGACTTCCGCGAAATTTTCTGATCCAGAGGTTGGTAATTTTGGGGATACAATTAAAGATTTCTTATTAGAAGAGCCAGAGTATGATTACAATAGCGAAACAAAAAAGTTTCACGAAATATATTTACACTTATTGGAGAATTTTGCGAATGTGAAGTCATTTAATTGCAAAGCATGTTTTTGTTCACTCGGAACCTGGAGTACACAAACTTCAACAAATAAAACATTAGGAAAAAAACAGAAAGAAATAACTAGCCTACATAATAATTTTAAGCATGGTGCATTTACAATGTATCCTTATGATAAAAAAACAATTCATAAAAATTATTCAAAAATCAACTCCCTTCTTGAGGCAGAATTTCAATTTATTAGTAAATCAAGCATTGAAAATGCTCCTGATGA
>CAYNBL010000147.1:0-4850 GCA_964395205.1 uncultured bacterium
TAAATCCGATTTTAGTAAAATAATACTTGTTTTGGTCTTGGTAATCGGGATCGGGAGCGGAGACTGAAAGAATCGAAAGTCTAGTTGTTGAGGTATTGAGAATTAGAGGCATAATGTTTTATGCCTGCAAAAGAAAAATTAAAGAGCGTAATGTAGGGAACAGGCACTTGTCGGGCGAAGCTCATTGAGCGTAGACTGATACCTGTTCCAAGAGTGTAATTTTGTCGGAGAGTTGAAAAGTTAAAGGTTTTCTGGTGATCATGATTGAACATCTGATCATTTATTGGAGGTCTTCCGCATACCATATACCGCAAACCTCAAACCCTTTTAATTTTCTTCTTTGTGGCTCTTGGTATCTCTTTGCGCCTTTGTGAGAGGTCTTATATTAATGAAGAAAAAAGCAATACTGATCTTCCGACTATGTGCAGCTGTGCTTGCCGTTTTTTCTTTGTCGTTTAGATTGTTTTTTAATCCAATGAAAGGACATGGACTAGAATACGGATTCTATCAATTGGGTTTCTTTTCGATGCAAAGCGGCATTTTCATAGCAATTATCTTTATTCTTTTACTCATTAATCAATTACGCGGAAAACCCGATGAAGAAGTGAATCCGAGTTTTCGGGGAGCGGCACTTATATATGGTATTGTTACCATGTTAATGTTCTTTTCTTTTTTCATGGGTACCTTTAATCTACATGGTCTTAATTTGATCGTATTGATCATTAACCATGTTGTATTGGCCTCATTATTGATGATCGACAATATTATAACGATCAAACCTCAAACCTATAAATGGGATCTGCTGATCTATTGGATGATCTATCCCTTTTATTACTTGCTCTTTACCATTGTGGAAAGTCTTTCCTGGGGACACAACCGATACTATTTTTTGATATACGATAAAGTTAATTCTTCATTTTACCCTTTTGTACTTCTTCTCATGTCCTTTATTTTTCTTGCAATCGGAGTCGTGCTTATCTTTTGGAATAAAGTATACAAGAGCCCTCTTAAGCCAAAAGATTAAAGAGAATTATTGATTATGAGTAGAAAACATAACTCATCACAAAAAAATACAGCATTATTGATCTTCCGCATCTTTGCATTAGCACTTTGTGTTTTTGCAATGGGATATCGTTTGATCATTGCCCCCATATTCGGAGATGGCTGGATACAGCTTCTTGATACTCTGGGTTATTTTACTATCCAAACGGGGATCATGGTTACCGTGATCTTTGCCCTTTTACTTATTAGTCAAATTAGTGGTAAGCCAAAAATTGCACCTCCTTCCTATGTTCGCGGCGCAGTCCTTCTTTACACAATTGTTGTGACCGTGATCTTTCATGTTATGCTAAAGGAAAGAATTGACTTTATCGGTTTGAGTAACGTCGTTCTCTATTTCAATGGCGGAGTCACTGCTATATTATTGTCTATCGACAATATTCTTTCAATAAAACCCCAAACATATAAATGGAATTTCTTGTTCTTTTGGATGATATATCCTGTGACATATTTATTATTCTCTGTTTTTGAGGGACTTGTCTTCAAACATTTTCGTCATTATTTCTTAAACTTCTATGAAAGCGGTTTAAATTATTACCTTCTCACCATCACTTTATTTATAGTGTTTTTTATAGGAGTCGCTGCCCTCATCATATTTTTTAATAAAATATATAGAAAACCTAAAGAAGAACTGCCGGGAGATGCCAAATAATGAAATGGGGCTTATTAATTTTTAGAATATTTGCTACTGCCATTTCACTTTTTGGAGTCTTATATCGTATATTTTCGGCTTTCTTGAACGGCGAAGGGTTGATACGATCCTTGGACATGCTGGGATATTTTACTATCCAATCAGGATTGATCGTTCTAATTGTTTTTTCATCGCTTTTGATCAATCAGCTCCGTGGTACACCCGAAAAAGCTGTCTCACCACAATTCCGTGGTGCCGCTTTGCTTTACATCATGATCACTTCCATCATCTTTATGGGCTTTCTAAACAATATGATAGAAGAATCGGGATTGAGTCGTCTTATTCTCTATATCAATCACCTTGGAACAGCTATTCTCCTGCTGATCGACAATGTGATCTCTATCCAGCCTAAATCCTATCGTTGGTCATTAATCCCAAAGTGGCTGATCTTTCCTTTTGCCTATTTGATATTTTCAATTATCGAGGGCTTCTTTTTTAATCGTTTCCGTTACTATTTTTTAAATTATAACGAATTGGGAATTATTAATTATCTTTTGTTCATCTTCATGTTGGTAGCGGTGTTTTGTTTACTTGCGGCGATCATTATTTTCTTCAATAGACTTCATAGGGTAAAAGAATGAAAATCAAACATATTATATTAGTGTTATTCATTTTTGTAGGGAGTCTGTCTGCCTCTAATTTTAACTATTTTTCTCCCGAACATTTTGGGAAGCCCTTTGTTTCGAATATCCGTTCTTCCATTATCAAATTCGAGGAAGGATTCATCAACGATCTCGGTGATTTTTATTATATCGACGGGTATCAAAAAAGATTGTTCTCCGAGAGCCATGTGGGAACAGATATCCCTTTTATCTCCTACCGAAACAAATTTGGGAAAGCATATGTGAAATCCACGTTCCTGCTCACCGGTGCTTTCAATATTATTCTTGATAGTCTTGAGCCCACGACCCGCATGGTTATCAACACGGATTACTGGGCGGGCACGGAATTCAGGTCCGTTATTTACCATCCCTCTTTAGAAAAACTCAAATTGAAGAATATCGGAGTGAATTTCATTCCCATCTATCATGAAAGCACTCACCTTGGCGATGAATTTGTTCTTGCCGCTCTGGCAGAAGGTCCGGATTTTTATCGTCTCAATGTGTCTTACGAATCCTGGGTACTAGCTATTACCCTGAATGATCCCGATACCTTAAAAGGGAATATATTTTCCACTCGCATTGGCATGCAGGGCGTGTGGTTTCCGCAAGATGGATTTTATCAATATAATTTAGCGGAAACGCAAGGACAGACAGTGTTAATGACCGAGGACTGCTTTGAATATTGGCTGCAGGTAAATTGGCGCAGGACTCATGGACTCGGTGCCTCGGAAACTTTTCATCAGATCAATTCCATTGAATTGAGAAATCGCATCAAATACGGTTATGTCACCGAAGACCCTGAACGCCGCACCTGGAACATCAACGCATACTTCGGCTGGGAATATCAGTCCGACAGCACCCGGAAAGTTGGTGGATACCTGAGAGCCTATTATGGTATAAACCCGCATGGGCAGTTTCGGAATGTTGATGGGTTTTATTTTGTAGGGCTGAGTTTAGTTTTAATGTGATGTCTATCACAACCTGTATTTAATAATATTATAAATCATTTCATTTTAATAATTTTCATCCAGTTATAAGATATAAGAGATAAGATATGAGTGGAAGAAATGGGGTAATTGAACGAAAAAGTTTTGCATTTGCTGTTAGGGTGATAAATCTGTACAAATTTTTAAAAAAAGATAAACGAGAGTTTGTAATGAGCAAACAACTTCTGCGTTCCGGAACGGCTATTGGAGCATTAGTCGCAGAAGCGGTCAATGCCGAAAGTAAGCGAGATTTTATTCATAAACTTGGAATAGCCCAAAAAGAATGCGGAGAAAGTATTTATTGGCTCAGATTGCTAAATGAAACAAAGTTTGTAACAGAAATACAATCAAAAAGTATGATAACAGATTCAAGTGAATTACTAAAAATGCTCAGATCTTCAATCATGACCGCAAGAAAAAATATTTAACTTATCTCTCATCACTTATATCTTATATCTAACAAAATGAACAGTTTCGGAATGTTGATGGATTTTATTTTATAGGCTTGAGTTTGGTTTTAATGTGATGTCTATCACAACCTGTATTTAATAATATTATAAATCATTTCATTTTAATAATTTTCATCCAGTTATAAGATATAAGAGATAAGATATGAGTGGAAGAAATGGGGTAATTGAACGAAAAAGTTTTGCATTTGCTGTTAGGGTGATAAATCTGTACAAATTTTTAAAAAAAGATAAACGAGAGTTTGTAATGAGCAAACAACTTCTGCGTTCCGGAACGGCTATTGGAGCATTAGTCGCAGAAGCGGTCAATGCCGAAAGTAAGCGAGATTTTATTCATAAACTTGGAATAGCCCAAAAAGAATGCGGAGAAAGTATTTATTGGCTCAGATTGCTAAATGAAACAAAGTTTGTAACAGAAATACAATCAAAAAGTATGATAACAGATTCAAGTGAATTACTAAAAATGCTCAGATCTTCAATCATGACCGCAAGAAAAAATATTTAACTTATCTCTCATCACTTATATCTTATATCTAACAAAATGAACAGTTTCGGGATATTGACGGGTTTTATTTTATAGGCTTGAGTTTGGTTTTAATGTAAGGCCTCACACAAAGTCACTAAGATCACAAAAACACATCCACAGATTTCACGAATAAATACAGATTGAAACTTAAAGCAAAGTAACCTGTCATCCTGAGCCCCGTCCCGAAGCATCGGGATCGGGGTCGAAGGATCTATTCATGATTCAGAGATTATATTGCGAATGCTTTACCACGGCATAAATGCCGTGGTTTAGAGATCCAAAAACATTGGGGTTTTAACCCCACTTAATTTGTTTACCAAATTGATCTCAGAACAAAGACCACTGATTTTAAAATTAAGAAATGAATATTAATTTCTATTCATTATCCACCATCCATCAACCCCTCCTGCATCAAGACTTCGGAGGGCGGGCATCATCCACCAACCATAATTCATAACCCTCTTATAATCAGTTTATATCTATTCATATTTTTACTTGTGTTCAGGGTCAAGATTAAGT
>CAYNBL010000148.1:0-4739 GCA_964395205.1 uncultured bacterium
GTCCGCTTTAGTATCATCATGATATTGACCATTAATATAGTCATCAACATACTGTGCTGTACCATCAACAGAGATCGCAGTATACGGGTATCTACCGGTTTGTGTTAATGACTGTGGAACGATCTGGTCTGCGCTTGAGCCTGTTGAAAATTTAGCAGATTCATAGGGCTGAACTTCGCCGTTTTTATTGGTGAAATTTCGACATGCCATGAACTGACGGTCAATAACAAAATTATCTGTACGATCATACCATGCGGGCCATTGCAAGCCTTCATAAAGACTTCGATTGGCATCCCAACCACGCTCAGCGCCCCATGCATCAAATGGAGATTGAAGGGCTCCAATCTTTATCCACGTACGATTTGAGAGCGGAATGGCAGAGAACAGCATGCCGGTAATCAAGATCGTAATTAATATTGTTTTTAATATATTCTTCATTGTCTACATTTCCTTTAACTCAAAAGTTTACTGAAATACCTAATTTGAAAGTTCTTGGATTCAGGAAGGTCATTGAAGTTAGATTAGGCATATCAATGTGTGCTCTTTTACCGTATAATTCATTTACAGTCGTTTCATCCTGAAGAACAAATTCCGAACCATCCCGATATGCCACATAGGGAGTTCCGCTGCCGTCGATGGCAAGGCTGATGTATGTAGCGCCTCCAGCAGAAAATCCTGCACTACCAACATTGTACCAATCGTCGGCCATCAGGGTTGATGTCATTGCTAACATAGTTGTTAGCAATAAGCCAAGGATCAAATTAGTTTTTTTCATTTTATTCTCCCTAACTTCTAATTCTAAATCAATAATTTGTCGTTACACCAATTACTGGCCTTTTACTTAAGAATAAAGCGAGGTATTAATTCAGTAACAATATGTTTAGGAAAGACAGTATCGGGCGCTAAGTGGGGTTGGAAATTAAGTGATAAATCTTATGGAATTTTGAGATGTGAACTGAGCTCAAATCTAATTTGATAAATATTCGCAAAGTCCAATACATTGGAACCGCGCTTTCTTACTTTTTAATCGTTCCATATATATTATTGCTATACATTTTATAAACCAAGTAAAAACAACACGTAAAAATTACATACATTATGAGGTTTAAAATAAATATTTGTGTTTACACATGGTCAATTTAGTGGATTCAAAGAAAAAAGTATATGAATTAACCGGTATAATTAAATGTGGTGTATGTGATAATAAAGGATATCTAGGTGCTACATCCGGTACTAGTAAAACCGGAAAAACATATTGGTATTATAAATGTAAAGAATGTGGCTTAAAGATTGGGGCTGAGGAAGTAGAAAAATCATTTTATCTCAATTATCACAATTATCTAAAGACACAAAAATAATTGATGATTTAGTAAAAGACGCTAATAAAAGAAACACAAGTGAAATGTCTTTACTGAAAAAAAGACTTAACGACCTTACGGAAGAAAGGGACAACGTTGATAAAGAAATGGATTCTGTTATTGAACAATTTACAAATATTGAATTAACAGAAACTCTTAAAAGTAGGCTGCTTAAAAAAGACAATGAGTTCAAAAATAGACTTAAAAAATTGTTGATGAAGAGCAGAAAATTCAGGCTGACATTGATAAAATTGAGAGTAGTGCATTTACTCCTGAGCAAATTGCAAATGTACTAAGTGACCTCTTAATCCTTGCTGATGAAATGACACCCTTAATTAGAAGAAAGTTACTTCAGTTTTCTCTTTCAAAATGTGAATTAACTAAAGATGAGTTAATAATGCATGTTTCAGACGAAGTTAAAAAAATACCACTCTATAAAGAAAAAGCGGTCGCGAACAAGGTGTTCGGTACGACCGCTATTATGCGGGGCCAACGGCGGTCAAGCCGAACTCTTTTTACCTATAGGTTTAAATTGGATAAAAAGTGATAGCTCTTAGATATTACAGACCTAATCAAATTTTTATTTTTTAATTTGGAATAATGATATATGAACATTATTTTCTTTATGTAGTAGTTTTTGTATTTATGTATCAATATAATATGATATTATACTATATTGATGTTTTAATTTGGTGTTTTGAGCTAAATTAATAAAGGCAATGGCCATGCGAAGATATCTTGTCTTATCTATTGTTATTTTAATCTTTGGATTTACTTTGCTCTTTGCTCAGGATAAAACAAAAAGATCTGGAGATATTTTTAGAGGGAAGTGGTTCGGAAGCATCAAATATGATGCTGAAATTTTTGATAATAAAGGAAAAATAAATTCACACTATACATCTTCGTTAAAAAACATCATTATTATTGCCGAAGAATTTGATGATGAAGATGCAACCCCTGTAGAGGTGTTAAAAAGTATCGGTATGGATGATCATACAGCAGAATGGATGTCTAAAATGAGGAACTCTTTCGGGGGTAATGCAGAATATACAGCTATTAGTCGATTTTATGATTGTAATGGAAAACTGCACACAACCTGGAAGCTAATAAATGGTACGGAAAATATAGAGATATCGGGACATTTTTGTAGTAATAATAGAATTTGGATTTCTAGTGACAGCGAGGTTGAAATATGGCTGGGAACATATTCTGACGAGCTTTCTCCTTTTTCACTTGGTGGAGCCTCTTTCAGTCTCCTTTTCTTAGAGGGAATGAATTTCGAAATAAATGACAATAGATTATTTATAAATTTTGAAGAAAAACTACAAGGTGCAGAATATGGGAAGATTAAAGTTACAGGTGAGCTTAGTCGGATTTATGTAAAAAAAGACACACTTGGTAAAACGATTCAGATCAATGAACCGATTATAACAGATGAATACACACAAAAAGAAATTGTCATACCAGCAGTCCCTGAGTTTCCATACAAAATTGGCGAAGTGGTTGTTGCGGGAAATACTGAATGTATATTCCTTTCAGAAAGCGAATTACATCTTATAACTGGAGAAATATACGAGTTTGTAGACAAAAACTGGTGGGAAAAAATTGATCTTAACAATATTTTGCACACAAATGGAAAATATCCTGAAGCTGAAATTGATATCGTTATGGGTGAATTAACAACGAGAGTTGAAAATTTAAAAGAAAAAGGACATTCTTTTAAAGTTAGGACACCGAATTCTGTTCTTGCTGTTAGAGGAACAGAATTTATCACACATGTTAATGAAAATAATGAAACTATTTTAACGGTACTCGATGGTGTGGTGGAATTTTCAGATACAAATAAAACCAAAACTGTTCTGGTTGGAAAAAATCAAACATCTACCGTCAAATGCGGTGAACTACCTTCAGAACCTATACCAATTGATCCTGAAAATGTTTTCAAATGGTGGAAATAAACTGCGATGCAGTAGTTCATAAAAACGACTATCTTCAACTTCTTTTTCATGGGTGGGATAACCAGTTGAAAATAGTCGCTAAAAAACAATCAATCCACCCCCTAAGGAGATTCTTATGAAAACAAGAACCCTTACACTTCTAACAGCAGTATTTGCAATTCTATTCTTATTCTCTTGCGCAACTACCATGCCGACACTTCCGTCTGCAACCACTGTAGTCAAAAAAGCCGTCAAAAAAGCCTTTTTGGAACCGACTCTTGAAATACTTGAAATAAATATGGAAAAAATCGAAAGAGACTTAAAAGTTACCGGGACAGCGATCTATCATCCTGCTGATGTCGGAGGAAAAGCATTCTCCGAATATGCTTGGGATGTAAAAGTTGAATTTTATGATGTTGGAGGAAACAAATTACCCTTTTCCCTAAAATCCCTTGAATACGGGGTGAATAATAAGGAAAGCAGTGTTGTTAGCAATGAAGCCTTCCCTTTCACGGGCGAAACCAGTGTTGATTATATGGGGCAGGATACTTTTGATAAGGCCGTATCCTGTAAGATCGTTTATATAAAAGCTTATTGATCACATTTGAGTTGTTTAAATATAATTTAATTTCAGTTATTACTTAACTGCTGCATCGTATTTTATCTAAAGCATATTTATGTTTTCTTAGTTCATATTTCTGTGTGCAAGGATGAGTTGATATTTCTTAAAACATATTACAATTTGATAATTATACTCTTCCGCAGTTGCACGTCCTATTACAAACCGCTCATCGACCATTCGGCAGTCCACTTTCCATCTTCGCCAAGGCAACGATGGACAGGCAGTTGGCTCCAGCCGAAAGGTCTTCGCTCTCTCTTACTCCCCATCTCCTCCTCTCACTTACGAGTTTTTCCGCAGAAAAAGCAAAAACCGCCAATGGCGGTTTTAATGCGGGACTGACGAGAGTCGAACTCGCAACTTCCGGCGTGACAGGCCGGTGCTCTAACCAGTTGAACTACAGCCCCTGTTAATAAGCCCGTTATTATACGCTTATCCATATAATTAGTCAATACAATTTTTTTCATTTTTAAATTTTTATTACACATCTTGTTCAACCCCTTCAATCAATTGACAATTGACAAGCCTACGCTAAAGCTTCGGCCTGCAGGCAATTGACAAAGGACAATTGAGAAAGGACAATTGACAATTTGGGTTATACACTTTTCAATTTTATTATCTCATGAATAGATCTCTCCTACGCTTCGGTCGAGATGACAGTTTACCTTGGTATTTTAAATTCCAATTTACGATTTACCCCTTACTTCTTACGTCTTATATTATACACATGAGACGCGATAAATCGACGTCTCTACACTTAACACCTAAATCTTACCTTCTTACCCCTTACCTTCTTACCCCTTACCTTCTTACCCCTTACCTTCT
>CAYNBL010000149.1:0-4684 GCA_964395205.1 uncultured bacterium
ATAGTAACATTCCGTAATGTAATATGTTCACGAATTCTATCAAATATAAAATTATCTTTAAGAATCTTTCTGGCATCATGTAAACCATGCGTTTCAATGTAAGTGACAGAAATACTTTCAAGAAATTTATTCCATTCCACCTGATCCAATTCCTGTTGAGCAAACAGATAAGGGTATGTCTTCTTTTGTTTTATCAGATCTGACCCTAATGTTTTTCCCATACTCGCGCTATCAGATGTTAGTTCGAGCAGATCATCCTGGATCTGAAATACAATACCCAGTTCTCGAATGATCTTTTCTACAAGCAATTCTTCATCTTTATCGGCACCTGCGATCACAGCTCCTATTCTTGCAGATACTGCCAGCAAATGGGCTGTTTTTTTCTCGACCATTGAGAGATATTCTGATAATTCGACATCTTCACGGGATTCAAACTCCATATCCAAAGCTTGTCCTTCACATACAATTGTTACAGCTTGTAAGATCAGGGGCATGATGCTTGCATACAATTCGGCATCAGAAGCATAGGGGTCTAATTGTGCAAGAGCCCTTGCAAAGAGACCATCTCCTGAAAGAATGGCCAAATTTTTATTCCATTTCGAATGAACGGTTTCCATTCCATGGCGAAGAACATCTCCATCCATGATATCGTCATGCACTAAAGTAAAATTATGCACCATCTCCATGCAAGACGCCGCAGGAAAAGATTTTTCAAAGGAGATATCATTTAATGAATAAGCAACGGCCGCAAGAAAAGCCGGACGGATCTGTTTTCCAGGATATTTCAGAATATAATGAATTGGATCATATAGTGATACAGGAGCAGTATGATGAACACTTTTCCTATATTCCAAATTAAACCTGGTAATGTACTCTTTGTAAAATAATTTAAACGTCAATTTAATGATCATCTTCCGTTAAAGTGCCATATTCCGCCAACTTATTCAACACTAATGTTTTATAACTTTCTAAAGCTTCCAAAGAATTCGCTTCGAACCGCATGACGATCACCGGCTGAGTATTTGATGCACGCACCAGACCCCAACCTTCATCGAAACGGATCCTAACACCATCAACTGTAATACAATCATAGTTTTTTGAGAAATAATCAAAAGCTTTTTGAGCGATATCAAATTTAACTTGATCAGATTCGGCATGCATACGTATCTCAGGAGTTGATACGTATTTAGGTAAAGCATCAAGATAATCACTCATAGCTTTATCTGATCGTGAAAGCATCTGAACGAGTCGTGCCGATACATAGATCGCATCATCGTAACCATAATAATCATCAGCAAAGAAAATATGTCCGCTCATCTCACCACCGAACGGCCCCTGAAGTTCTTTCATTTTCTGCTTCAAGACACTGTGTCCTGTTCTCCACATGATGGGTTTTCCACCATTTTTAATAACTTCATCTTCAAGTGCCTGACTACACTTTACATCAAAAACAATGGGTGTACCTGGTTCCTTGATTACTTCAGGTAAAAATAGCGCCATTAATTGATCGGCCCAAATAATACGGCCCTTATTATCAACAACCCCAACACGGTCAGCATCACCATCATAGGCAATACCTACATCATATTTTCCCGTTTTCATTAAAGCAATAAGATCTTTGATGTTTTTTTCAACTGTCGGATCGGGATGATGATTAGGAAATGTACCGTCAATTTCACTGTATAGCTCAGTTAATTCGACATTAAGTGACTTGAAAAGTTCAGGCGCAACCAAACCGCCCGTAGCATTTCCTGAATCAACCACGACCTTTATTTCACGTTCAATATTGATCTTTGATAAAACTTCTTTAAGGTAAGAGCTTTTAATTGTATCGTCAGTCGAAAAGGTACCCTTCCCTGCTTCAAAATCATTTGCAAGTATCAAAGCCTTGATCTCCTGGATCTGTGGGCCATAGAAAGCTTGTTTAGCATATGAAAGTTTAAAACCATTGAATTCGGGTGGATTATGACTTCCCGTGATCTGAACCGCAGCATCAACGGGGCGGACGAACTGACAATAATAATTCAGCGGTGTGGGCAATATTCCAATATCAACAACATCTAAACCGGTTGAAAGCGCGCCTTCAGCAAAAAGTTCTTTCAACCTGGGGGTTGTAATTCGTATATCTCCACTTAAAGCTAAGTTCCTGGCACCACTGCGCAACAGCCATGTTCCAAAACCTTTGCCCAAATTAATGACAACATCATCGGTAAAATCATCTTTAACAATACCGCGTATATCATATTCCCTAAAAATAAATTCATTCATTTTCAACCTCATATTTTGTGTGTGTAAATATACACATTTCAAATATAAATAAAATGTTTTTCAACATATAAAAAAAGCCCTGTAAACAGGGCTTTAATATCATAATTCACAATTCTTAGAATTCAAATGCGTAAGAAACACCGAGGTTCACATATGCTGAACCAACAGCAGCATTACCACCCCTAGTATTGAAGGTACCGGTAACATCAAAATCAAATGTTTCTGCAAGAACTAATTCAACACCAAGTCCATCGACAACGAGGTCACTTAAATCATAGCATACCATGGCACCAAGTTGCAAGCCAAGTAAATGGGCTGAATATGATTCTGAAGTTGATTTATAAAATTGAGCATCATATTTTATTCCCAAAAATGGATTGACATCTACAATGGGTATCTCTACAACTTCATCCAAGTTATAAAGAGCATCAATGTTTAGGACAAATGCATTTATGGTTGAAGATAAGAAACCTTTAGCAGCTTGATGATAGTATCCGAAAGATACTTGTGCTGTCAATGGTAAAAAAGACGGCATTTCAAAGAAATCGCCTAATGATTTACGAGCACCTAATTTAACATCAAATCCATGTCCAGTTGTATTATGATTATATGCGAGAGCGCCTGTACCAACCAAACCCGGCTCACTAAAACCACCAGCTACAAAAGCCTTCATTCCAAAACCTTCTCCAAAGGCAAATGTTGCCATAGCAACAACTAACAGAACAACAATAAATCTTTTCATTTCAAACTCCTCTATTTATACTTTATTAATTTTCAATGCTGAAGCTAATATAGTACTCATTTATTCTAATGTCAATTTAATTCATTTAATCAGAAAAATAAATGTATTAAAAGACTAACTATTAAACTTTATAATTTAAGGGCAATCCCCAAGCGTAAACCAACCTCAAAATTTAATGTCTGCAAGATCGGCAAGCCAGTTACCGCCATAATATCAGGACTAATTGCCAATATTTCGTAAAATTTCAGATCAAAAATAAGGAAATTGATCCCCTGCGCTAAACCGATGCCATAGGAGAGGTGATTATTCCAATAAAGATCACTATCAATAAAACCATATGAATGAACTCCAAAACGAAGACTTTCCTGAAAATATATACTAAATTTTGGTCGGGCTTTATTTCTACCGGTAAGATTTTGTTGAAAAACCAAACTGATGGCGAAGCGTGTTGCTGTTGTATCGTTAGCATTAAATGAGACTAAATTTGTGTCAGGAGTTTCTATATAATCAAAAGAGGCATAATCAAACGAAATACCAAAGGAATTGGGACTCTTTGATTGTTTTCCATTCCAACCATAAGGGTGTAACATAAATCCTGCTTCCCAAGTGTACATGTTATCAAATAACACCAATGCCCCTACGCCAGCCAAATTGCCATTCCATCCGAGCTGACCTGTTGCCCCGATAGGTTCAACCATACCATATGAACCATATAATTTATATTTCCAAGAGTATGTCTTTTTTTTATCTTTTTTAAGTGGTTTAACAGGTTCTCCTACAGGTTGAACAAGCTGTTCATCTTTTTTATTCTGATCCTGTAAATATAGATTGACGTATTCGGCGACTTCTTCAACCGTTTTAAATTTTGCTTCTTCAGAGGCTGGAATATCAATATTATATCGTGATTCCAACTGTTTGATCACATCACTGAGGTCAACGGTTGGTGCCACTTTTTCATATTTTGGTATATCCAATTCCGATGAATTAATAAACGTACCATAAAATTCTTTAAAAAATTCCGCTCTTGACTTCGAGTTTTGCGCAAAGGATGAAACGCAAAGCAAAAGAGAAACCATTAAAGTTAATATTTTTAAACGCATTATCTACTCCTACCATTTTTATGTCATTGACTATTCAGACAATAATGATATAAACTAACAAACTCAAACTATGATGTCAATGCATTAATATTATCTTATAATGTCTTCATAAATTCAATTGCACTTAAATTTTCACAGTTATATATCATTTCTTTCAATGCTAAAATATCAAACCTATCACCACAAAGAGCTTCAACTTTCGCATCCAGATCAGCTTCTGTCATCGGTTCACGAGGATCACCTTTTGGATATTCCAAGTACAGTGTATGCTCTTTTCCATCGTTTAATTTTATCGTAACTCGAGAAGGTTGTTTTGCGGGGAACATCTTTTCAAATTCCTCGGATGCTTCACCCTTGATCTTATCAATTACTTCCCAAATACGTGGATCTTGAATACTTTCATCATCAAAACTCTTGGTTGTAACTTTTCTATCCACTAATGCACAAGCAATACAATAGGGCAAGCTATGGTCAGCAGTTTCACGTGATTTCGGACGGTATTTATGCGAATCAAAAAGAATATCGCAAGCTCTAGCGATGGTCTTGATCGTAACAGTATCAATATCTTTGTAAT
>CAYNBL010000150.1:0-4675 GCA_964395205.1 uncultured bacterium
CTTACTGTCCAAAGAAGGAATTATGCTGAAATGGCATCTCGAAACCAGTAATCTAACAGAAGATAAAAAGAAACAAGAATTCCAGAAATGGGAAATGGCTAAAGAAAACAAAGAAAAAGCCCAAGCCGACAAAAAAACAGCTAAAAAAGTAAAAGAATCCTCCTCTGCCGAGGCTACGGAGGACGTTCCGGAAGTTGTTGAAGAAGAAGTCGCAGAAGTTTCCCCCGCCGCTTCATCCTCCGCCAAGGCTACGGAAGACAAAGTTGCAGAAACTTCCGTTGAAGAGGTCAAATCCACCTCCGCAGAAGCTACGGTGGACGTACCGGAAGAAACCGTAGAAGAAGCAGTTGTGACTGAAGAAGTTAAAGAAGAAGCCCTGACAGAAGACGTTAAAGAATCCCCCGCCGCTGAAGCTTCGGAGGACAAGGTTGTTGAAGCACCAGCTGAAGAGGTAAAAAAAGACGTCGTCGAGGAAGTTAAAAAAGCTGCTTCAGTTGAAGAAGCAAAATCCACCTCCGCTGAAGCTATGGTGGACGTACCGGAAGAAGTAGTTGCTGAAACAGTTGAAACACCGGAAGTAAAAGAAGATACACCCAAAGCTGAGTAATCAGTTTAGGGGATTGATAATCAACAAGAACCACTAAAGGACTAGAAATTCAAATTGAAAGGGATATCATGCAAGAATTTGTAGAATCAATTGTGAAACGTTTGGTTGATAATCCGGATGAAGTTAAAGTTACCAAGATCGAGAGCGAAAACAATACGATCTATGAATTGAACGTCGCTCCTGAAGACCTCGGTAAGGTCATTGGCAAACACGGTCGGACTGCACAAGCTTTGCGAACACTGTTGACAGCAGTTTCAGCAAAGGCAGGACAAACGCGTTCGACTCTTGATATTATCGATAGATAGTTCAGAGTAACATGCCTTTTACGATCATTGGTCACATTGGAAAATCCTATGGTTTAGATGGTAAGTTTTATCTTTCTGAACCGAAGATAGACGCTCAGGCGTTACGCTCATTGAAATTTGTATATGTTGGCAACGGTGTTGAACCGGATGATGTTCTAAAGATAAACTCGGTGGAAAAGCGGGGTGCACGACTGTGTATCGGGCTCGAATCGGTCAATTCTAAAGAGCAGGCCATCCAATTGACACATCAGGCTGTATTCATTACGGAGAAACAGGCAAAGCTCTTACCGGAGCTCAAAGAAGAGTTATCTTATATCGGTTTCCGCGTCCTTGAGGATGGGGAAGAACTGGGAACGGTAACAGAGTGGCTGTCTCAGCCGGCACAAGACATCATAATATTTACGACAATGAACGGATCAACAGTAATGGTTCCCTTTGTCGACGAATTTATTGAATCCGTTGACGAGAAGAAGGGGATTTTTTATGTCCATTTATTGGAAGGAATGCTCGATGATCATTGATGTGCTGACTTGTTTCCCCGAGATGATCAATCCGGTCATTTCCGAAAGCATGGTCAAACGAGCTCAGGAAAAAGGCCTGGTTACTATACGGGTACATGACCTGCGGGAATTTTCCGCAGACAAGCATCGCAAAACCGATGATTATCCTTTCGGTGGCGGTGACGGTATGGTCATGACCCCACAGCCGCTTTATGATGGCATTCGCACCCTCTTGCAACAAGCACCTAACGGTGTTCGCAGTCGTGTTCTCTTTCCCACTCCTGATGGTGTGGTATTTAAGCAGGAACAGGCAGAAGAGCTCTCACAAGAAGAGCATTTGATCTTTGTATGCGGACACTACAA
This sequence comes from uncultured bacterium, assembly GCA_964395205.1. Lineage (GTDB taxonomy): Bacteria > Fidelibacterota > Fidelibacteria > Fidelibacterales > Fidelibacteraceae > M50B103. The sequence goes on from CAYNBL010000150.1 coordinate 1,776, forward strand.
GGGGATCGATCAACGGATAAGAAATCTATTGATCACCGACGAAATATCCATCGGGGACTATGTTCTTACAGGAGGAGAGATCTCGTCCATAGTTATTATGGATGCCATCATCCGCCTTATTCCCGGTGTACTTAGCGAGATAAAATCTGCGTTAAGTGATTCGTTTTCGGATCCCTTGCTCGATTGTCCCTGGTACACCCGCCCTGAGATATTTGAAGGCGAGAAAGTACCGGATGTGCTGTTGAGTGGGCATCATGCCAACATTGAAGCATGGAGAAAAGAAGAACGAATTAATAAAACAAAAGAACGCAGACCCGATATGTGGAAAGCATATCAGGATAAAGGAGATGACAAAAATGGATAAGACACAAGTCGCGGCAATTGGCCACTTGAAAGATGACATTCCGGAATTCAAAGCCGGAGATACGCTGGTCGTAGACGTTAAAGTCCGCGAAGGCGATAAAGAACGTATTCAGCAATTCAAGGGTATTTGTATTGCACGCAAAGGTACAGGGATCAACGCTACATTTATCATAAGAAAGATTTCTAACGGTGTTGGCGTAGAACGTATTTTCCCGGTACATTCACCCAATGTTGCAAAGATCGAAAGAGTCACGATTGGCAAGGTTCGTAGATCAAAGATCTATTACATTCGCGCTCTTAAAGGTAAGAAAGCGACACGCGTCAAAGAATTACGCAAATAGTCGTATTTTTACTTGCAATTAGAGGCGAAAAACATTAAAATTTTCGGCTTTTAAAATTGATATTTTTATAATATCCGTGGCTCTGTAGCTCAGTCGGTAGAGCAGGGGACTGAAAATCCCTGTGTCCCTGGTTCGATTCCGGGTGGAGCCACTCTTAACTACCCTGTAAACAAACATTTACAGGGTTTGTTATTTGGGGGAAATTTTATCGAAATATAGCCAAAACAGACGAAAAATGGGCAATTATGATAGGGATGGTCAGTTTTTGGGCAACGCGATAGTAAAAGGGAAGAGTAAAACTCGCAAGAGAAGAGAAATTATATAGCGAAAAGCCACCGGTAAAGGTGGCTTTGATTATTATGTATTGAGTAGGGGAGAGTTACTTGATTAACAACATTTTTTTAGAAACATGATGACCATTATAATCTAATCGATAAATATAGATCCCCGAGCTGTACTTTGAAGCATTCCATTTAACATTATAAGCTCCGGCTTGGTGATACTCATCAACAAGCACTCCCTTTAAATGGCCTGTTATATCATAGACACTTATTTTAATATCTGAAGCTTCAGGTACTTCATATTGAATCGTTGTATTTGGATTAAATGGGTTGGGGTAGTTTTGGTGGAGGGTGAATTGCATCGGATGATCTGCTTCTTCTATACCAACCAGTATTTCTCCAGTATTACTAATCTTATCAACAAATATTGAATCAGTACTAGTAATCATTATTGTCGCATATGTACTATCCGTATTTTCAATAATACTAGCATATCTACAGGAGCCACTTTTAAGTACGGTTGAGAATTCGATGTTACCCTCAACTGAAACTTTAATCAAACGCATGATATCCGTTTCCCCCTCAAATACTAGAAATAGATTTGAACCATCAGAGCAAGAAAGTGCAGCTTTGATTCGATAACTATCTCCTATAAGTTCTAAAACATTGTAAATAAACTCTCCTGAAGAGTCTATTCTTGAGAAGTTCCAATCTTGTGAACCAGAACTTGGATATAATGTGACACTACCATCGTTATTAGCAATTATCTCAGGACAATCATATTCAATATCTGATGAAGTTTTACCCAACATTTCTGCATAAAACACGATAGGCATTTCCCATAAAGCATTTAATTGATTGTCATATCGTTGAAGTTCTCTTTTCAAATTTGATTCTAGTGGTTTTCTTATTGCAAATAAAAACCCATTATCATCACAATCAAATTCTAAGATACCTAATTTTGAAGTATCTGAGGGGGAGGGGATAAAGTTATAGATCGGAGCGATATAGGAATTTTGTGCTTGTTTAATATATACTTCGTAAGGATCACTATGCATCTCAAAATGCCAGTCGTGTGTAAACCTGCCACTTTCGTGGGAGCTGACATCTCCATCAGGAGATATTATCCAAAGATAGGCTGCAGGAGTTACATATATCGGAAAAAAATCATCGTAGACCACAACAAATCTACTATCAGGTCCTAGTACAGAAGCTGAAAATACTCTTGGATTATTATATGTGCTAACAATGCTTCCAGGTTCTTCCCAAAGAGCCTCCCCATTTGAATTATAACGTTGAGCGAATAGGGTTTTATTTGCGGTGTTGTTATACAAAACATAAACACCATCGACTCCATCGGAAGTAGCTGTTTCAAATATAATAGTACTATCACCCATCCCAATTGGAACGTTTTTAACAACTCTGCCAGAAGAATAATATATGTAAGATGAGTTATCGTTTCTGATCAAAATATGCATATCCCCATTTTCTGCAGGGGAGATTTCTCCATAACTGCCGCTTTCAATAAGAATTGATGCAAAGACATTTACACTCAAAAATATGAGTAAAAGTAAAACAAATAAACTTGTCCTGAAAATTAACAGGTACAGATTTTTCATTTTCATGTCCTTTTTATATTTGTCAGACAAACTTACATAACATTCACAACCTAGAAAAGAATTATCTTTGTATCTAAAGGTATTGAAAGTAAAAAAGGGGGGGGGCAATATAGGTGTCTTATTTATTGCAAACCTCATGTAATAAAACATGATTTTACCCCTAGATAACATAGCATGCTTTTTTAACATTATTATAATGATATTTATCTGAGTTTGAGAATTGAAATATGTAGTATGCTGAATGTTTGACGTCAGAGTAAAGTGGACAGTTTGAGGTAAGAAAATAAGAGACACTT
>CAYNBL010000151.1:0-4601 GCA_964395205.1 uncultured bacterium
AAAAAGTGTTACCTATGTATTGAAGGTAAAGTGTTACCTATGTTTTGACGGTACAGGGCAGGCCACTGTTTTAGATACTCTTCCCCTCTTCCCCTCTTCCCCACGCCTTACGTTTCACGGATTACGTTTTACGTTTCACGGATTACGTTTCACGAATTACGTTTTACGTTTTACGTTTCACGAATATGAATGCAATCCACTTAACAACCATGTAACACCAAAGTAGGTGAACAATACAGTTAACGCCGCAAGTATCACGATGAGAGATTGTGCTTTTCTGTCGTTTTTGTGAAAATATAATGATAAAACTATAATATTGATCAGTGCCCAGGTCTCTTTTGGATCCCATGACCAAAAATTTCCCCAACTGATCTGTCCCCAAATGGCACCTGTGACCAGCCCTACTGACATAAATATCATAGCCAGTGAAATGTCCGTATCCATTTGTGCGTCGTATGCAAAAATATTCTTTCGCGAGAACAAGCGGATAATAGCAAGAATTAGTCCACTGAAAAGCGCAACATATGAAAAAAGATAGGCAGGGACATGGATATACATCCAGGGACTATTTAGCGCAGGCATAACCGCATTTATAGCTCGTGTCTCAGCCGGGAGAATGACAAGAACAACTGTAAATATCAAAACAACAAAACGCTGTAGATTGACAACTCTTGAACTCGCTGTACCTTGGAAGAAAAGAAATTTTACCTGCATAAGAAAAGAAAGCAAGAGAAACGATTCATAGACATTGGTAAAAGGTGGATGATGAGCCGTTATTGATCGTATTATCAATATTGCCAAATGTAAAATAAATCCAAGATAAAGAACGTAGGTAGCTATTCCCTCTTGTTTAAATAGTCCTATAAACAGGGATATCGCATATATGCTGACAAGAATTAAGAGTAGTGTAAATTCCATTTATCTTCTCCTAATTCGTACAAATATCAACGTTAATAACAGCATCATTGCAATGACCAAAAGTAAAGTGTGCCCTTTTACCTCTACATACTCCAAAACAGTTCCCATTTCACCTGTATCGGGAAGGATTTTTATTTTAGCATCAAGAAATGAAATTTCTCGCCCAACCGGCAAATAAAAGAGAATATCATTATAGGAGATCGCAGCCCGTTGAAGAAGTGGATCAAATTCAAGAAAATGAAAATCAATACCATTCATTTCAGCGTATTGACCCTCAAATAACTTCAGACTGTCATTAAAATAAAAATTAAAAGGAGTAATATTCCCATAGGATGATTGGTATAGACGTATTTTTTTATACTTGAATGGATGATTAACGCTTACGGAAACTGTATCCATATCATTGATCAATATCGTACTATTGTAATGAACTGCTGAAGCCGATCCATCTTCATGAGTTATTGTGAAATCCAGTAATTCGATATTAAGTGTATCGTTCTCCATTTTCAACATGTAATGACCACCTTCACCCAAAGCCAAAGGATAACGATCATTATTTGATTTAACGAAAACAACAACAAAGATCAATAATGCCAATAATATATGAAGTAACTTAGACAAAAATGACGGGATAAATATCGCTGAGACAAAAGTAAAAACTGCGTAAAGCAAATAGATAATAGTATATCCTAAAGATGAAAGCAGAGCCGGAGAAAAAATACTGGCCAATGCTAGCATCGTCAAAATAACAAGAGTGAGGATCCAATATGAATATTTAAGTATTTTTACCATTGTGAAGTCAGCTCTACGAGCACTTTGTCGGCTAATTTATCCTTTAATAGCTTCAATGCGGATTCTCTGGTAACTTGTTGATCTGAAGAAAGTGAATTATTGTAACTGTCACTGTAATATATTTCGTATTCGCTTAATGCTTTTTTCATAATATCTGTATCATTTAGAGCATCATACCAGCGAAAATCCATATTTAAAGTTAATTTATATTCTTTAACGACCTCTGTTTCATCATAAGAGAAAACCGCATCACTGATCCGGGTAAACTCGGTATAAATAATGGAATTCGCTACGGAAACATCACTGATGGGTAAAAGGTTATCCAATTGCATCTTATCCGTCAAAAGGGTCGTAAAATCCTGTCCAAGATTAAATTCCGCCGTATTGTTCTTGGTCTCATCTATGGCAACACTTTTTATATGCGGCGGAATAGTACCCGGTCGGGTGGAATACATCCAAATACAACCGGATAATAAGAATGTGATAAGCAATGAGCTTAAAATAAGTGCTTTATTTTTCATTTTATATCTCCAATTCAATGCCAACCGGGCAATGATCCGAACCCAAGACCTGATCAAGAATAAATGCATCTTTTACATTATCCTTTAATTCAGGACTGACATAAAAGTAATCAATGCGCCATCCTACATTATTGGCCCGTGCATTTGCACGATAGGACCACCACGAATAGCGATCTTTCTCATCGGGGTGGATCAGTCTAAAGGTATCAATATACCCCGCTTCTTCAAAACGATCCATCCATGCACGTTCTATGGGTAGAAAACCTGATGTTTTTTCGTTCTGTTTAGGCCGGGCAAGATCAATGGGATGATGAGCGGTATTATAATCTCCGCAGATCACAAGCCCCTTTCCTCGTTCTTTTCTTATTTTTTCAAAGTATTCAAGACAAAAATCATAGAAATCCAATTTAAACTGTAGACGGATCTCATCTTTTTGTCCATTGGGAAAATATATATTGAAAAAAATGAATTTATCAAATTCAAGCATGATCACGCGACCTTCAGTTTCATTCCGGCCGAAAGTAAAACCCGTTTCGATCTTTTGAGGCTGTATTTTGGTATAGGCCCCCACTCCACTGTACCCTTTTCGTTCAGCGGAATAAAAATAACTTTCATAAGATGGGAAATCTTTATGTTCCGACTCTAATTGATCCTCCTGGATCTTGGTCTCTTGTATACCCAATATATCCGGATCCATTTCTTGGATGATATCTCCAAAGCCCTTTTTAGCGATTGCCCGTAAGCCATTTACATTCCAAGATACTAGTTTCATGAAACCTCCAAAGCAAATGATCTTTTTAATTATGCTAAATTAAGCATTAATTGATGTTTGACAAAGCATAAAACAATTGACAATTGATAAAGGAAAAACTATTAATTAGGTGTAAAGGTATAGAGGTGTAGGGTGTAAAGGTATGGGGTATGGGGTATGGGGTATATAGGTCATTTTATAATTCTGATTTCCCATTTACTTCTATTGCTCAACTGCTCGCCTGCCCTTCCGAATCCGCCAGCTGGCGGAGTAGAAGGATGTTCGATATTCAAAAACTTGACTCTTGATTCTTCTCTCTTGGATTTTCTTCCCCATCATGTTAATCCTGTTATCCTGTCAAAAATAAACAATCCTGGATATCCCGTAATCCTGTCTGAAATAATCTCGTCAAAATAAAAAAACCTTCCGTTTAGGAAGGTTTAAATCTGATATGCTATAAAATATTACGCTTTTTCAATACGATCGGATTTGATGCACTGGGTACATACTCTAATTCGTTTAACCGTGCCATTTACTTTAGCACGAACACGCTGTAAATTGGGTTCCCAACGACGACGAGTTCTATTATTAGCATGACTTACATTATTGCCGTATTGAGGCTTCTTTCCGCATATGTCACAAACTTTTGCCATTTTATCTCCTTCACATTATCAAAAGCCTGCTAATATCTAACATTAATGGCAACAAATCAAGTATTTTTTATGATTTTATGGTTGATATGATAACTTATTTATTTGGACGGGATAACAGGATCGACAAGATTAGGCTAAATATAAATATCCATTCAGAGTTTATCCCCTAAACAATGACCTAAAACCTTCCATTCGCCTTTAACTTCTTCAATATCCAGTCCAAGTAACTTGACCATTTCCCCTTTTGGAGACATGACGGGACCTAAGCCCAAGACCATATCAAAACTTTTTTTCAATGTATAGGCTTTCTTATTTGTTTCTGTATCACATAATATGGTGGAAGCATCTCGCAGGTCCGATTCAACCTGAATTTTCCATGAATACTGAAAATAATTTTTATCATCTTTTTGTTCAAAATAAATACTTTTAGCAAAATATAAAGGTGCAAGGATCCCAAAACTCAGATCTGCAATGGATGTGATCGACAAGGGACACAATGCATTCCCGGGACGAAAAAGCTTAAATGCGTTGCCTATTGCTTGAGCTGCAACAAGAATATTATATTGAGAAAAACAGAACTCTTTATTCAATGTCATAGCTTTGTCATCCAAACGCACATAAGGTGGCTCAAAATAATGTATGTCTTTTTTTTGTCGCTTAATTTCATTGAGTTTTAAAGTAGAGTTGGCTTCAAAATCTAAATTAAATGAAATTCCTTGTAGCAATAAAGCTAACAAAAGAATGAGATCATTCTCAGTATCTTTCATGGATAGCGTTATATCTGCCTTCAGTTCAAGTGCAAGACAAGTTTGGAGTAACTCGGAATAAGTATACGACTTTGTGTTGAAATCTAGAGCCATTTTATCAGGAAATTCACGGGCATGCTGCATTATAACCGAAGCAAAGTTCGGAAATGGAACGATATGTTCGGAATAAGGAATATCAAGAAACTCATTTCGTTTTTTT
>CAYNBL010000152.1:0-4580 GCA_964395205.1 uncultured bacterium
AATTCATGATCGACCGTATGGGCCACGCCAAGAGCAATAAAGAGTTCCTGCGTACCATGAACTCATAAGTTGATAGTTGATGAGTTGATGAGTTGATAAGTTGATGAGTCGATGGGTTGATGGGTTGATGAGTCGATGGGTTGATGAGTTGATGAGTCGATGAGTCGATGAGTTGATGGATTAATCAATATATTGACGGATCGATAATTTAGAAATTGAAAACGGTGGTTCAACATTAAGAGTAAGATTTTATATTGTTGATCCTGTGATCCCCTCTTAATACATCATGTTAATCATGTAATCCTGTCAAGAACATCACGTCTGCTATTTATAATTAAACTTGGGGTGGAATATGAAAATTTTCCTAAGGATTGTACAGATTGTTTTATTACTTCTTGTAATAGTATTCTTATCGGGGTTGTTTCTTGTGGACCGAATAAGTTCACGCGCATTACCTGACTATAATAAAGATGTAGAATTGAGAAACATGACGGCACCTGTTGAAATTTTCCGTGATAAATATGCCATACCTCATATTTATGCCGAAACGGAAAATGACCTGTACCGTGCTGTCGGTTACGTAATGGCACAAGACCGCATGTGGCAGATGGATCTCATCAGACGCGGGACGACAGGGCAATTATCGGAGATATTCGGTGATGACCTGATAGAGACCGATGCACTCATGAGAGCTTTACGCATCTCAGAAAAATCTGCGAAGATCCTTAAAACATTAGAACCTAAAATTCAGCTCTCTCTCATTGCTTATGCCGAAGGTGTAAATCAATATCTCGAAGACCATAAAAAAACACTCCCCCCGGAATTTGCCATTCTTGGCTATGAACCGGAACCTTGGGAGCCCTTGCATTCGATTAACATGATCGGCTACATGTCGTGGGATCTTACCAGCGGCTATCGAAGCAAAATATCTTTACATCAATTGGTCCAAAAGATCGGTGAGAAAAAGGTTCAGGATTTTTTGCCCGGAACGGCCTCGCATCACACTTTAGTCTTCCCGAGCTTGAAAGACACACTCGTCTCAACAGATCTTTATTCCGCTTTTGAACAATTAAGCGATCTGGGTATTTCGGGTGTTTTCCATGGAAGCAATAACTGGGCTATCAATAAGATTAAAGTAAACAACGGTGCGGCTATCATGTGCAATGACATGCATTTGGGATTATGGTCACCCGGTATTTGGTATCAAATGCACTGTGTGGTTCCGGGCAAACTGGATGTCACCGGTATTTCACTTCCCGGACAGCCTTACATTGTCGCCGGTCACAATGACCGCATTGCCTGGGGCCTGACCAATGTCGGCTCGGATGATACTGATTTTTATATCGAAAAACTAAATACGGATTCGACTCAATATTATTTTAACGGTGAATGGGTGGATCTGAGGATCGACAAAGAAGCGATCAAAACCAAATCCGGTGATACGGTTTATCGTACACTTCGTTATACGCACCGCGGTCCTATTATCTCGGCATTCCGAGATACCGATGAAGCAGCCATCTCCATGCGTTGGATCGGCAACGAGCCCAGCAACGAACTGGAAGGCGTCTACAAGCTGAATCGTGCCGGCAACTGGGACGAATTCCGTGACGCAGCCAGCTATTTTAAGTCCGTCAGTCAGAACATTGTCTATGCAGATGTAGACGGTAATATCGGTTTACAGAATTCAGCCGGCGTTCCTCTGAAAAAAGACCATTATTATTCGATCTATCCGGGTGATACAGATGAATATGATTGGGTTGGATTGCTTGATTTTGATCAATTGCCAAATTCCTATAATCCTAAAAACGGGATGGTTTCCTCGGCCAACAATCGTATAGTCGATGAACATTATCCTTTCTTTATTTCACATTGGCCTGACGTCCCTTATCGCATTGACCGCATCCGCCAATTATTGAGTATGCAAAATAACATGGGTGTCGCAGATATGATGGCCATTCATCTGGATGACTATTCTCTGCTGTATGAGGACCTGAAGCCACTGATGACCGCCATCTTGAATAATGTTCCTCTTAATGAACAAGAAGCGGAAGCCTATACGATATTAAAAACCTTTGACGGCGAACTGCACAAAGATGCCGCCGCTCCCTGTATTCTTGAAACCTTTTATATGAAATTCCTTGAGAACACAATGGGCGATGAATTGGACAGTGTCGGTTACGACATGGTCATGCGAAGCAGCTCTTTTGTTCGTAATTACTTCCTGAATGTCTGGGGAAATTCAGCATCACCCTGGATGGATGATGTCAATACTCCCAAGATCGAAGGCTTCAACGACATGGTGATCCTAAGTTTCAAATCTGCAGTTTCGGATTTAACGGAGAGGCTTGGTAAGAAACCTGAAGATTGGAAATGGGGCGACATGCACAAGCTCACATTGGAACATCCCATGGGTGGTGTAAAGATACTGGATCGTCTATTTAGTTTAAATCGCGGACCCTATCGTATGGGTGGAGATTGTTTTACGGTAGCGCCTTTTGTTTTCCGTTACTATAATCCGTACAAGATCAAGCATGGTCCGTCGCACCGACATATTTATACCACAGATGATTGGGACAGATCCAAGACCGTTATTCCAACAGGTATCTCGGGTATTCCCAAGAGTCCATTTTATTGCGACCAAACCGAGCTTTTCGTGAACGGAAAATATCACGATGATTTTGTCAGCAAGCAATTAATACGGGCGAACTCCGTCTATAGGATGATAATAAAATAAATTCATTTCAAATTATAAAAAGTGCATTGGACTACCGAAGCATTTAAAATTCAGGTAAAGGGTGTAAAGGTGTAGGGAGTATAGGTCAACCTATATACCTTTATACCCTATACCCAAAACCTTGTATCTTTACAATAATAGACGCGTCATCCTGAAACGTCAGTTATTCGCTGACGTATTCAGCCCGCCAGTTGGCGGGGCCCCGAAGAGAGATCTCTATGAGTGTTAGCGTTAAAGTAAAATTATAAATTATGGTTTTGAAACAGAAAACAAACAATGTATATTTTTCAGCTTATTGAAACCGATACTCCCATTCGGGAGTTTCCCACACCACGCGCACGTAGCTCAGTTGGATAGAGCGTCGGATTCCGGTTCCGAAGGCCGAGGGTTCGAATCCTTCCGTGCGTACGAACAAAAGAAACAAGAATCAAATTCCAAGAAACAAAAACGCAATTGGTTCTTGATTTTTGTTTCTTGGCTCTTCGCTTTAAATGCGCCATTAGCTCAATTGGTAGAGCACCGGACTCTTAATCCGTTGGTTCTAGGTTCAAGTCCTAGATGGCGTACACCTTAAACCCCTGTTAACACATAAGTTACAGGGGCTTTTTTATTGTCTCAATTTTTGCTGAAAACAGGGTCGAATTGACCCCTTTTTTACCCCCGTGGTGTACAATTTGGTGTACAGAAAAGTGAGAAAAATTCGCTAGAAAATTAGACTTATATATTGAATAAAAAAAGCCACCCGTTTAAAGGTGGCTCTTATTTTATTTTTCGAAATAGGGGAGAGTTACTATTTCATAAATACCATTTTCTTAGTATCAACAAAATCACCTGTTTGAAGTCGATAGAAATAGATACCCGAACTAAGGCCTGATGCATCCCACTTAACGGAATAATATCCTGTGGATTTGGCTTCATTGACAAGTGTTGCAACTTTTTTGCCGTTCATGTCAAATATAGAGAGCTCAACATCGCTGTCTGCTAAAAGCTGGTAGTTGATAGCTGTTGTAGAATTAAAGGGATTAGGATAGTTAGCCTCTAAAGAAAATTCCGTCGGGATATCATTTTCAGGTATAGTGACAGTTACAGCATTATCTGAATATTTTGTTTCTTCATTGGCATAAGAAATATCTGCAAGAACGTATGTATAACTCACACCCGGGACAACCGAGTTATCGTTATAAGAGTATGTATGCGGTTCGCTTGTTGTGCCCGCACCTTCTATCAAATCCAATACTTCATCATTGCGATAGATCAAGAAATGTGCATTATCTGTTTCCCAGGCAAAGTCAACAGTTCCGTTTGAATATTCGGCGATGAAAGATGTTAAAGAAATAGGAAGTGGTAAATCATAACCCGCGTATTCATAAGCTCCAATATCCACTGTACCATTTCTATTTGCACCTCGTTGATCTGTTGATGGAATGCTCACAGATCCATTTGCTGCGTTGCTGCCTGCATCGATAGCAAAACTGCCACTTGTAACCGCTAATGTTTGAGTCCCGTTTATTGTATTATTGTCAGCAAGCGTGGATGAAAGATTTAAAGAGCCACTAACACCACTTCCTCCCTGTGTCCAACTCGACCAGTCAGTTATATCTGTGTTATATTTTGTGTTATAAAGTATGGTTGAGGCATTATTAAATCCACCCGTTGCAATGGCTGTCACATTGGAATAACCGATTACATTGTAACCATTATCAGTAGTTGTACCTCCGTTATACCCAAAATCATCATAAAATGAAGTTCCACTTCCTCTGTAATTATTGGCAATAATGCAGTTTTTTACAATATGAGTTTCTGCATAAAAATACAATCCGCCGCCAATCGAACTTGTGCCTCCATC
>CAYNBL010000153.1:0-4503 GCA_964395205.1 uncultured bacterium
TTTATGAAAAAACGAACAGAAATTATGGTTTTTTTGATATGTTTTAGCCTTGAAATTCCGGGTTTGGCGGTTCTTTGTCTAGAACCCCATCATAAGGCACGTTTCCCGTGTTAAAGACTTTGTTACCGATTTCAAAGAGCGTTGGGTCGAGGCAAAAAAGAGAATATATGAAGATATCAGCAAAAAATATCGTTAAGAAAATGTCTAAAGTTAAAAAAACTTCTGTTATATATATAGAAGGGAAGAATTAAAAACATTAATAAAAAAAGGAGATGGGAAAAATGAACATCAAAGAATACATTAAGATGGTTGGAAAAAGACTACCGGCGTTTGCGCATGACGCGTTAAAGAGAATGATTTATCTCGCGGGCATTGGCGTAATTATAGTAGTCATTCTCGCCTGGGGGATACAGGAAATATCGCATAGGGCTGAACGTCGCCGACAGCGCCGATCAACAGTCTTTCTCCATCTTATAAATGGGGCCAGTTTTATTGGAAACGACCAAATCGATGAAGCAATTTTGGAGTTCGAGAGTGCGATTAAAATAAGTCCAGAAAGCGAAAATGCAGATGCGTATTATGGACTTGCTTGCGCTTATAAAGAGCTGGAGCAATATCAAAAAGCTGCCCAAAACTTTGAAAAAGTAATTTCTTTATCTCCAGATGACGCCACAATATACGTAGAACTTGGTCTTGTTCTTGGGAAACACATGGGAAAATATAAGGAAGCTGCTGAAAATTTTGAACGCGCGATTAAGCTTGAACCTAATTATACCAGCGCTTGGTTAAATTTGGGAGTTGTACACACAAAAATGAGCATGAGTGAAGAGGCTATTAAGTGTTACAAGAAAGTTATTCTTTTGGAACCAAATAATCTTATTGCGCATTTTAATCTTGGCAACGCTTATCTCGTAACGGGTGACAAACAGGCGGCCATGAGGGAATATAATGTCTTAATAGCTGCCGATGCGAAATTGACTCAAAAATTAGAAAATCTTATAAAGACTGGAAGGAATGATTTTGAGGGAGCGGGAAAAACATTGGAAAAAAGAAGAGTAATTGAAGATGCCAAAAAATATGCTTCACTGGCAAAAAAATACGCCCAGGCCAAAAATTATACTAAAGCAATAGAAAATTTTGAGGCGGCAGTTAAAATCTATCCGGCCTCTGCTGTTGTATGGTCGAATTTAGGCGTTTGTTACAGATCACTTGAACAATGGAATAAAGCAATCGCATGTTATAAAAAAGCGATTATTTTGAAGCCGGATTATGCCTTAGCGTATTACAATCTAAGTGGCACTTATTTTGCACTAGGTCAAAAGCCAGCCGCCATGAGGGGTTATAATGTTGTCAAGATGCTTGATCCAAAGTTGGCTCAAGATTTATTGAATTACATGCGAAAAACCGAAAAAGAGCGGGAACTCGAGAGGAGAAAAACAAATGGTCAAAGAATTTAGTTTTATTACTTTAATTGTAGTTTTTTCATGTTCTACTGTTTTTGCTCAAAGTCTCTTTGAAGACACAGAGAAATCAAATGCGAACGTGTCAAGCTATCAATACTATAATAAAGATAAAGACGGGTTTACTTATAGCGGCGGGATTAATTATGCGCCGCCGTACAAATCTACAGAGAAAATAATTGAACTTCATACTGATATAGAGGCAGGCTGCAAGAGATTCAATTATGCTGTTAACTTGAAGAATACATTTAATTCGGAAGCATTGAACAGTTATTGGGATAATTTGCAGAGCGGGGTAATTAGTTCTGCTCCATTGCTTTTAGTTGAGTACATTTCTCCAACATTAGCGGACATATTGAAACATTTTAAGGTAATGACGAACATGACGATGGACATGGAATATGCAAGCTGTGAAAGGATGCAGGCTTTAGCAACAGATCTTGGGAGTAGTTTGCGTAACAGAGAATATAATGCATGTATGCAGAGACAAGATCCAAGTGATATAGCAACCGCAAGAAAAAACTGCGAGGAGTATATTCGTGGAGACTGGGCATCAGGCATGAACAAATACCAGGGCAGAAAAACTTTAAACGAAGGAGAGGGTTACACGTTGTTTGGCGGTTCATCTAGTGGCGACAAAAAAACTGTCGGCGGTACCACAAAAAACTTTGTTTCTGCTCTATTCGGCGAACTCACTTTAAAAGTTGATGGCAGTATGCATTGGACCAAATCGCCAGACTTAAATTCGATAAAAAAACTTTATATAGAAGAAAAGGGAAAACAAAGAGAAAAGATAATAGATGTTGTAGAAGAATATAAAGAGACAGGAGAATATACTCTAGAAGACCAAAAGACTCTTTCTTCCGAAAATTCAGTGATCACAGAAAAGGTAATATCTGCATTGTCTGATTTATCCGAAACAGATCAGCAAATTGCCGCTGATTTTTATGGTTCAAGTAGGGCGCGTAACAAAGTCATTAGCGGACTCAACGAAGAAATTGCAGAACACAGACTTGTGCAGCTCGATCCAGAAATGATCGCAGAGGAGAGAAATATGCATCAAAGAGTTGTTGCCGGATTAACTATCGCAAAAGATACCATTAACGATGAATTTATGTTGGCTAAAGATGCAAATACTGTAGTACGCACGATCATCAACAGAAACAAAAGTCAGCAAGCCAAAGAAATACTCAATATAGAGACAAATCAATTTACTATTCAAGACCAACTTCCAAATATTTATTTTACAAAACCTGAATCTGGGAAAACAAAATAATGATCTGGATAAAGCTTTTTGGCGCAGCAATTGCTGGATTTATAGCTTGGCGGTTAGCCAAAAAATACTGGAAATCATTTTTTAAATATCTCCTCTGTCTTGGCGTAATCGCAATGCTTCTTCTTATCTATCTCTTTGTTGATATTTATTTACAAGAAATGACATTTAATAAAGGGCGGAAATACAATAAAAAGCAGAAGCAACCTAACATAATCGAATATTATTTAAAACCAACTAAACAAACAAAGGACTCTTAAAGTGTATCTCGGATCCTTCCCCACAGACAGTGCATTTATGTACATCGGATTCTGGCTTTTCGCTCAAACTTTCAAAATCATACAGCCTTTCTATAAGGTTATTGTAATCTACGCGCTTTTTAATTTAGTTTGGCATGTCTTAAAAACAGGTGATTGGCTACATAGTGTTGGAGGATATCTTTTTTATGTAGTATTACTTCTTTTATTATTGGGACACACAACCACAATCAGCCCAGCCAGTTTCAAACCACGAGCTACGGCCGAAGATCAAACTCGTTCCACGCAAGGAATCAAAATTGAAAAAATTTCTGCTTCCGCAGGTCCGGTCCGTATACCAACGGTTTTTCTTTTTGCAATTCGCGCTATTGATACCTTTTCTAATAACCTAGCCGATATTGTATCTAGAGGAGACTACGTGGTTAATTCTTTTGAGTTCATTCATGCCCAGGCTGCAATTCTCAATTCGGAAATTACTGGCACCGCCAAAGAAGATGTCATGAATTTTTGTGAGCAATGTTTCAAAAAAGCACTTGTTGATGTGAAACTTGGGAAAATTAAAGATAGAAATGGTAAGCCCTACTATCCCGATCCCGGTAACGAGTATTTCATTGGTGCTGATCCTTATTTAAAATCATATGAGCAACCTAATCATAAAATGCTATGGCGAGGTGAAAATAAGGAAATAAATTGTCGTATTGCGTATGATCGCTTAAGGGATGATTTAATTACAGATTTAGGAAAAAACTTTGGGAAAGTTGAACTCGCCAAAGCTCGTCTGATTTCCGCATGGGGAAAAATCAAAATGGGCAAATGGCTTTCGGTGGTCAAGAACCTTACGCGAACGGTCAAAGGTGGAGGGGATGAAATGCTTCACGCTGTACTTTTGATGCAGGAGAGGAAACTAATGCCTGAGATCAAGCAAAGAATGTATAGAGATGTTTTACCTGGCGATGGATCGGGGGAAGCGCCACTTTTGCATAAGCTGGCAAAGGGTAAATTGGCAGGATTTTTAGGAGGGCTCCTTGGCGTTGGTGTACTACTTGCTTTCGTTTCTTTTTTCATTCGACTTGCTCCTCTTGCTCAGGGCGCCTGTTTATGTCTCTGTATTGGCTCATTCCCCATTTTAATTGCTCTAAGCCTTTTCCCGCACAGTGTGCGGATTCTCAAAACCTCTTTTTTATTCATCTTTCAGGTTTCAATGTGGACCGTCGCTTGGGCAATTGTGAACTTAATGTCGCAGGTCATGGCAAAATCTCTACCTGGAGACTTTACCACTCAGCGGATTGATATCCCATTATTTACTTTACTAATGATTGTTTTAGCCCCAGCAATAAGTGCCGTTTTCATTACCGGTGTTACTAATAAATTGAGTCAAATGAATATTCCAGTGGGCAATCCTGCTGGAGCAATTACAGCTGCTAAAGGAGCCGTGAAATAATGAGCAGTACATATAAGGGATTTTTCGGGGCTGAGTATGGTGTTAAGTCTACAATCAAGATGTATTTTAATA
>CAYNBL010000154.1:0-4214 GCA_964395205.1 uncultured bacterium
CATTTTCATGATGTGGGAAAATATTATCAACACCACCGGTATGGATATCAAAGGTTTCTCCGAGGTATTTCATGGACATTGCTGAGCATTCGATGTGCCAGCCGGGACGTCCTTTACCGAGCTTGGTATCCCATGCAACTGCGCCATCTTCGTCCTTATACGCTTTCCAGAGGGCAAAGTCGTTGGCGGATTCTTTGTCGTATTCATCAGCATCCACGCGTGCGCCGCTTTTCATATTGTCTATATCGAGCCGCTGCAATTTTCCATAATTCGGGAAAGCTGATATCTTGAAAAAGATATTTCCGTCCTCGGCTTTGTAAGCCAGTCCTTTGTCCAGCAAACTCTGGACCAGATCCACCATTTCAGGGATATGTTGTGTGGCAGCAGGATATACTTCGGCGCGTTCGATGTTCAGGGTATCTAGATCCTTGAAAAATGCCTGCTTATAGATCTCGGTATATTCATCGATCGAGGTATGTGTTTCGCCGCATTTCTTTATGATCTTGTCATCCACATCCGTGATGTTCATGACCTGTGTGACCTTGTAACCTTTGAACTTGAGATAGCGTTTTAAAAGATCTTCGAACATGTATGCACGAAAATTACCGATGTGCGCAAAATTGTAGACCGTCGGACCGCAATTATAGACCCCGACCTTGCCGGGCTTAATGGGTGTAAAGATCTCTTTCTTTCTGCTCATCGTATTATAGAATTTAAGTGCCATTTCGTGTCCTTTGTTTATGAAGGAAAAATAAATAAAAAAAATGCGCTTTAAAAGGAATTATATAATAGTAAACAGTAAGTGGTAAACAGTGAGTGGTGGTAAATAGTGTGATGGTGAGTCGCGCGCTCACGAACGGTTAAAGCGCTCAAGCCTGTCATCTTGAGCGGAACCGCCAGTTGGCGGTGAAGTCGAAAGATCTATTCATGTCACAAAACCCTGAATCATGAATAGATCCTTCACTGCGTTCAGGATGACAGCTACCTTTGGATCATATAAACTATACAATCTCTCAACTACGTTCGGGGTTGAACTTGTTCAACCACGCTGTGGTTGTTTTCTTTTTGATACGGTGGTTATATTGTTGTTCGACCCCTTCAGGGTCTCTTTAGGTGTATTTATAAAGGCATTTACACAGAGATCCTGAACACCAGTGTCCACTGGCCCCCGACGCTTCGGGGTTCAGGATGACAAATAATGGGTTTTTGTGCCTCAACTATCTTTGTGTCAAGCCTAATGAGGTTTCTTTGTGGTACTTTGTGCTCTTTGTGCCTTTGTGAGAGGCATATTCCTTTGTGCCTTTTAAAACTTTGTGTCTAACCCAGATATCTCTTCTTTGGTGGCTTTGTGAGAGGTATTTTAATCAAGGGCATCATTTATAATGATGGTCAACAACTCCGGAAAATCAATCCCGATCGCTTTCGCTGATTTGGGGACCAAGCTCGATGCCGTCATGCCGGGGAGCGTATTGGCTTCGAGGAGATATATCTCTTCATCTTCCGTCATGCGGAAATCAATACGGGCGTAATTTTTTAAACCCAGTGCATTATAAACCTTCACCGCATCGGCTTGCATGCGTTGGGTGATCTCATCACTTAAAGGTGCGGGGACTTTATACTCGGTCTTGCTGCCTATGTACTTTGCTTTATAGTCATTTACGCCATGAGGATTGACTTCCAAAATCGGAAATGCTTCCCCTTTGATGACCGGAATATCGAATTCTCGACCGGGTATAAAATCTTCAATGATCACCGTATCGCTAAATTTCAATGCCTCTTTTGTTGCATCAAATATATCGCATGCTTCCTGAATAATGATCAGCCCAACGGATGAACCCGAATTATTAGGTTTAATCACCAACGGAAATTTGACCTTATCGGGTGCGTGAACGGGTTCTTCATGCAGTTCTTCGTCAGCACAATTAACACCGACGAATCTAGCCAACACTTTCGTTTTGAATTTATCCATGGCCAATGCGGAGGCCTGATAGCCCGAGCCGGTATAAGGGATCTTGGCTTTCTCTAAAATATCGGCGATCACTCCATTCTCGCCATTCCCGCCATGAAGGGCATTAAAGACCAAATCGATTTTCTTTTCTTTCAAATAAGGAATGTGATCAACAAAAACATCGTCCGTCAATTTTGACATGGCTTCAAAATCCATATTTTTCATAGAAATGTTTGCCAATCCGGCACGAAATTCATCCATATTATCTAGCTGAATTGCAGGATCTATAAAAAGAATGTCATGTCCCAGACTTTCCAGAGCTTTTGCAATAGAGGTCCCGCTTGAGAGCGATACCATTCGTTCTGGGGAAGCCCCGCCCAATAAAACACAAATTTTCATTATTCGGATTCCTTTAGCGCTAATATTTTATCGACTGCATCCTGCAGGTGTTTTACTTGGATATAAAGGACATCGGCTACATCGCATTTGACTTTTGTCACCGGTCCCCAGCCTTGTTTCACAAGATAGAAGGGTATTTTCAATCGCTTCGCTGCACGTGCATCGCCAAAGCCATCGCCCACAAAAACCGCTTCTTCCATGATAATGCTATGCTCGCGTTTTGCACGCAGGAACATACCGATCTCAGGTTTGCGGCAATTACAGCCGTCATCGGGTGCATGCGGACAATAATAATAGCCATTGATATGGCCACCTTTGACTTCGGCACGACGAATCACTTCTTCAAAGATCTGTTCCGCGGCACGGCGAGAGATCAATTCCTTCCCGATACCGGCCTGATTACTGACCACGATCACATGGATCCCTGCATCATTCAGTTTCTTGAGCGCACCCGGTACGCCCCTCTGGATCTTCACATCATCTATGCTCAACAAGTAATCCGGTTGATCAACGTTCAGAACGCCGTCTCTGTCTAGAAATACAGTAGATATTTTCATAAGTGTATTTTATCGAAAAATTTCCGGATAACAAATTTTTCATATAAAAATTATTATGATACCCTTGCTGTTTACTTTTTGTCTCTTTTATCATTTTTGCTTAAATCTTTCGTCTTTCCTCATCTATATTTTTTATTGCTATTGGTTGAAATTTATCCATATACTACATGTTTGCTTTTTTAACATTTGTCATTACGGGGTGTATTATGGAATGGGAAGTGATCTTATTGATCGTACTGGTTGCTTTTATTTGCGAGTTGATAGATTCATCATTGGGTATGTTGTACGGAACGATCTTGTCACCTTCTTTGATCATTGCGGGTTTTGATCCGCTTATTGTTGTTCCTTCAATTTTACTCTCACAGGCAATTGGAAGTTTTATAGCAAGCATTATGCATCACCGTCTGAGCAACGCACATTTTCATATCAATACGGATGAAGAAGCGCCTGTCCTCGGAAAAGGCCTTATGAATTGGCTGCGAAAAAATACTAGCAAGGACCTGAAGGTCGTACTCGTAATTACTTTTATCGGTGTTATTGTGACCATCTTAGCTGCTGCGGCGGCCATCCATATTCCCAAGATCGTTCTGAAAACTTATATCGGAGTGTTGGTACTTGCCATGGGTGTTATTCTTTTGCTTAAGACCAAGTTTACCTTTTCATGGAAGAAAGTCTTCGGGGTCAGTATGATCTCTGCGTTTAACAAAGGTATCTCCGGCGGGGGATTCGGACCGGTTGTTACCAGCGGACAAATTATCAGTGGCCGCGGGGCTAAAAAATCTATTGGTACCACCGCTTTGTCCGAAGCACCCATCTGTTTGGCTGGTTTTCTGACCTATTGGCTGGTCAATGGTATGTCTGACTGGAATTTGGTTGTTTTTCTCACTATCGGTGCTGTTGTAGGAGCTTTTTTCGGTCCTTTTATTACCGCCCGTATCAAATCCGAAAAAGTCCTCATTCTTTCATTGGGGATCATGGTCACCTTGCTGGGATTATGGACTCTGGCCAAAACTTGGATCCTATAACGAGGGTACGAGAAGCTATGAATTTTTCGACTGAATACTGATATTTTCATGCTTTTGATTATCGCAGATTTCTTCAATTGACAATTGATAAAGGATAATTGACGATTAAATTATCAATTATCAGTTAACGATTAAAGGCGTGCAGCAATATTTATACTACCGTCAAAATATTTGGGCCCGCCTTGCAACGACGCGCTCGCGGGTCATCCTGAACCCCGATGTCCACCGGCCCCGAAGCTTCCATTAGACTACCAAGTCCCCAAAAAAGCATTAAATTATAATGTT